>DASWER010000078.1:0-8040 GCA_036394655.1 Burkholderiales bacterium | reverse complement strand
TTGCGGTGCGCCGTGTTCCTCGCGTTGAAGCGCAGCGCCTTCACCACCACCCACGGCATGACGAGCAAAAACGCGAGCACCAGCGCGAGCCCGATCAGCGGGTTGACCTGGTTCGAGACGCTGTACACCAGGAACGCCGCGACGACGATCAGGCGTCCCTTGAGGATCGCCCAGGGATTGGCCAGGTACTCGAAGGCCGAGTCGTTGAGCAGCGTGTTGCCGTAGAAATAGCGCTTGCGGCGCACTTTGGCCCACGCCGAGTAGATGCCGAGCGTGATCACCGACAGGCAGAGGTTGACGATCCAGATGGCGAAATACTCGCCGGCACGGCCGTTGAACTTGAAGGCCACGGTGGCCTGATCGTGCATCACTCCCCCCTTTGAAACGGTACCGCTCAGGCGTATTGCTGCGCCTGCTCGCCTGAGGCATGATCGCGCTCCTCTACGCAGACCGCAAAGGAATCGGCGCCAATGATCGACTTGTATACCTGGCCCACGCCCAATGGGCACAAGATCCACATCATGCTCGAGGAGACGGGCCTCGAGTATCGCGTGCATCCGATCGATATCGGCAAGGGCGACCAGTTCAAGCCCGACTTCCTCGCCATCTCGCCGAACAACAAGATGCCGGCCATGGTCGACCAGGACGGCCCCGGCGGCAAGCCGTTCGCGCTCGCCGAGTCGGGCGCGATGCTGTTCTACCTGGCGTCCAAGAGCGGCAAATTCCTGCCGAAGGATCTGCGCAAACGCTGGCAGGTGATGCAGTGGGTGATGACGCAGATGGGGCACGTCGGCCCGATGCTCGGGCAGGCGCACCACTTCCTCGGCTATGCGCCCGAGAAGATCGAGTACGCGATGAACCGCTACAGGAACGAGGCCAATCGCCTCTATGGCGTGCTCGACCGGCAGCTCGCCAAGAGCGAGTGGCTGGCGTGCGACGAATACAGCATCGCGGACATGGCCACCATGCCGTGGCTGCGCGCGCCGGAGCGCCAGGGCGTCAACATCGACGAGTATCCGCAGGTGAAGCGCTGGCGCGATCGCATCGCCGAGCGCCCGGCAGTGAAGAAGGCGCTGGACGTGCTGAAGGACGCCCGACGCGCGGGCGAGATGAGCAAGGAGCAGAAGGAGGTTCTCTTCGGCTCGCAGCAATATGCTCGACGATAAAGTCGCCTGGATCACCGGCGGCGGCTCGGGCATCGGCCTCGCCGCCGCCGTGGAGCTGGCAAAGGCCGGTGCCAGGGTGGTGATTTCCGGGCGCAGCGAGAAGACGCTCAAGGACGCGTTGAAAAAAGTGAAGGCCGAGGCGCTCGCCTGCGATGTCGGCGACAAGGCCGCGGTGGCGAAGACCGCCGCCGAGATCCAGAAGCGCCACGGGCGCGTCGACATCCTGGTGAACAGCGCCGGCATCAATCTGCCCAAGCGCAACTTCCGCGATGTGAGCAACGAGGGCTGGGACGAGATCGTGCGCATCAATCTCTCGGGGATGTTCTATTGCATCCAGGCGGTGCTGCCGGGGATGCGCAAGCGCAAGGACGGCCTGATCATCAACGTCTCGTCGTGGTTCGGGCGCTATGCCAATGCGCTCGGCGGGCCGGGCTACGGCGCCACCAAGCGCGCCGTGGTCGCGCTCACCGAGCAGCTCAACATCGAGGAGTGCACCAACGGCATCCGCGCCACCTCGGTGCTGCCGGGCGAGGCGGCGACGCCGATCCTGGAGAAGCGGCCGGTGCCGCCCTCGCCCGAGGTGCGCGCGAAGATGCTGCAGCCCGAAGATCTCGGCCGCACGCTGTGCTTCATCGCCAGCCTGCCGCCGCGCGTCTGCGTGAACGAGATCATCATCAGCCCGACCTGGAATCGCTTTCTCATCGGCGGGCTGGAAGCGCCCAAATAAAGGAAAGGGGTCTGACCCCTTTTCTCAGGATCGTCCTGCCGTTCCTGGCCGGTTACTACCTGTCCTATGTGTTCCGGGCAGTAAATGCCGTGCTGGGGCCGACGCTCGCGCAAGAGTTCGGCCTGAGCGCGACCGACCTCGGATTTCTCACCGGCGTCTATTTCTTTTCCTTCGGCCTGTTCCAGATTCCGCTCGGCCTGCTGCTCGACCGCTTCGGGCCGCGGCGGGTGAACGGCGCGCTGCTGGTGCTCGCGGCCGCGGGCGGCGTGGCGTTTGCGCACGCGCAATCGTTCGAGACGCTGGTGCTCGCGCGCGCGCTCATCGGCCTGGGCGTGTCGGCCTGCCTGATGGGCATGATCCAGGCGTTCGTGCTCTGGTTTCCGCCCGAGCGCACGGCGACCATGATCGCGCTCGCCTACTCGATGGGCGGGCTCGGCGCGATCAGCGCCTCGTCGCCGCTCGAAGCGGCGCTCGGCCATTTCGACTGGCGGCAGATCTTCCTCGGCCTCGCCGGCGCGACGCTCGCGCTCAGCGCGCTGTTCGCGCTCTGGGTGCCGGAGCATGCGCGCAAGAGCGCGCCGGCGCCGCTGCGGGCGCAGCTCGCCGGTCTTGCGCAGATCGCCCGCGATGCCGCCTTCTGGCGCGTCGCCATCGCCATCGGCGCGAACCAGTGCGCGGTGGTCTCGCTCTTCACGCTCTGGCTCACCGCCTGGCTGCGCGATGTCGCGGGCTACGACGCTGCCGCGGCGGCGCGCGGCCTGGCCTGGGTCTCGCTGGCGCTGATCGCCGGCTACTTCTTCTTCGGGCGGCTGGCCGATGCCCGTGCGCGAAGCGGGCGCTCGCAGCTGCCGCTGTTCGCCGCGGGCGTGGGCGCCTCGCTCGCGATGCTGGCCTTGCTCGCCGCCGGCGTCACCACGGCGGCGGTGGCGATCTGGGCGGGGTTCGTCTTCTTCGGCACCGGCGCGACGCTCGCGCATTCCATCGCCACGCGGCGTTATCCGCGCGAGATGGCCGGGCGCGTCAACACCGCGCTCAATACCTTTACCTTCCTCGGCATTTTCGCCGGCCAGTGGGCGACCGGGGCGGTGCTGAATCTTTTTCCGCCCACCGCCACGGGCTATGACCCGCGCGGCTACTGCTACGCGCTCTCGGCGCTGTGGCTGGTGCAGGCGGCCGGCCTCGCCTGGCTGTGGTCCGGCCGGCGCCTGCTCATTTATCCCGACGATTCGCTGAAGTAGATGTCGCGGTAGCCGGTGTAGACCGACGCCGCCATCACCGGCGCGAGGATCAGCCAGCCAAGCCCGACCGGCACGGAAGCCACTGCCGCGGCGACCAGCATGATCACGCCATAGAGCAGGAACGGCAGGATGTTCTTGAGGCAACCGAGGAAACTCTGCTGCATCGCTCGCAGCGGCCCCATCTCGTGGAACGCGACCAGCGCGGGCGCAAACCAGATCGCCATCACGAACGGCAGCAGTAGCGCGACGACCAGCAATCCGGCGATGGTGAGCTTCGCCACCGCCAGCATCATCTCTTCCGGGGTGGCGTTCACGTCGATGGCGGACGGATCGACACCCAGCAAGGCGAATACCGCCAGCGTGATGAGCACATTGGCGACCAGGTAGACGGCGCCGATCGTCAGCAAGGCGCCGAGCCGGTGCCGGAAGCCCGCGAACAGCTGCTTGAATTGCGGGTCGCCGCCCTGGTCGATGGTGCGGCTCGCGAGCATCAGCCCGGCGGTGAAGATCGGGAACAGCAGCGTCAGGACCACCATGGCGACGAACGGAAATACGCCGTAGAGGGCGCACAGCATCAGCACGGAAAAGATGACCGACAGCACGATGGTCATGCCGATCCACAGGCCCGCGGCGCGGGCGAAGATCGACCACGCGCTGGCGATCCAGCTCCAGCCGTGGCCCATCGGCACCAGCTTGCCGTTGTCGACGAAGGTACCGCGCAGCACGATGGTCTCGTCCGGGCCGGCCGGCTGCGGCGCGGCCTGCGGATTGGCGCTCATGTGAAGCCTCCCGCGGCGATGGTCGCCGCGGCCCACTGCGGCTCGATGCTCTCCAGCTCGGGGCGCGCCGCGCCGCGCGTCTGCTTCACCGAGCCGATGACGCGCGGCTTGTCGCGCGCCGCCGGCTGGCAGCAGGCCTCGAGGCGGATGCCGTTCGGGTCGATGAAATAGATCGACACCAGGCCGGGCAGGATGTCGATCGGCCCGTCGTAGGCGACATTGGCCGCGCGCAGGCGTTTTTGCAACGCGCTGAAATTTTTCGGCGTCGCGGCGAAGGCCACGTGCTGCATGCCGCCGATGGCGTCGCGCTTGACCTTGGGTTGCGCGCCGCGCGGAATCTCGAAGAACGCGAGCAGCGAATCGTTGCCCATGTCGAAGAAGTAGTGCCGGATGTGCTCGTAGGGCGGGTTGCCGCGGTTGCCCGGCCCGGTGCCGAGGCCGGGCGGCACCTTCATCGCGTGCACCAGCGGCATGCCGACCACCTGGGTATAGAAATCGACCGTCGCGCGCATGTCTTCGGTATTGAGCGCGAGGTGATGGATGCCGCGCGTGGCGAGCTGCCGTGGTTTTTTCATGATTTCTCCTTCAGCAGCACGCGCACGGTCGCGACCGCTTTGGCGACCAGCGTGCCGTCCTCGTTCTTCGCCTCGGCCTCGACGAAGCTCAGGCTGCGGCCGTCTTTCATCACGCGCGCATCGGCGAGCAGCCTGGCACCGTCGCCCGCGCCGATGAACGAGGTGCTCATGTTGATGGTGATCACGCCGACCGACTCGGGATGCAGCGTGCGTGCCGCGGTGCACAGCGCCACGTCGAGCAGCGACATGATGACGCCGCCGTGCACCTTGCCGAGGCTGTTGGTCAGGTGCGGCTCGACCGGCAGCGACAGGCGCGCGCTGCCCTTGTCCAGCGTCTCGGTGAGGATCTTGAGATGCGAGAGGAACGGAATGCGCTTCTGGTAGTCGCGCGCGTACTGCAGAGAATCTTTCATATCACCGTGGCGCCGCCGTCGACGGCGATGGCCTGGCCGGTGATATGGCGCGAGCCTTCGGAGGCGAGCAGCACCGCGAGGCCTTTCAGATCCTCGTCGTTGCCCAGGCGCTTGGTCGGGGTCCAGTCGCGGATCAGCTCGCCGGTCGTGTCGAGCGTCGCCTGGGTCATCCTGGAGGGAAAAAATCCCGGGCAGATCGCGTTCACCGTGATACCGTGGCTGCCCCACTCGGCGGCGAGCGCGCGGGTGAAGTTCACCAGCCCGCCCTTGGTCGCGTTGTAGGCGATGGTGCGCACGATGCGCGGATCCTGTCCCATCAGACCGGCGATCGAGGCGACGTTGATCACGCGACCCCAGCGCGCCGGGAGCATCGATTTCCTGCCGATGTACTGCGTCAGCACGAACACGCCGGTGAGGTTGACGTTGACCAGCTTGTCCCAGGCCTCGAGCGGATGCTCTTCGGCCGGCGCGCCCCAGGTGGCGCCGGCATTGTTGACCAGGATGTCGACGCTGCCGAATTTCTCGAGCACCGCGTCGGCCATCGGCGCAATCGCTTCGCGCTTGCCGATGTCGCAGACATAGGCCGTCGCTGTCACTCCCATCTGTTGCAGGTGGGAAACCGCGTCATCGAGCTCGTTCTGCTTGCGCGCCGTGATCGCGATCCTCGCGCCCATCTCGCCGAGGGCTTCGGCGATCTGCAGTCCCAGCCCGCGCGAGCCGCCGGTGACGAGCGCCGTGCGCCCGCCGAGATCGAGGAGCTGCCTGACGTTCACGAAGGGAATAGAACCATAAAGAAAGCAGTCAATGCTAATAGAATTTTCGCTGCTTTAACGTCTGCACCTATGGCTACGCTCGTCATGTTCTCGGGAGGGCTCGACAGCACCGCGATGCTGGTGAAGCTGCTCGCCGAGACCGACGACGAGCTGCGCGTGCATCACATCCGCATGGCGAACCGTGAGGCGCGCGCCGGGGCCGAGCAGGCGGCGGTCGAGCGCATCGTCGCCTGGTGCCGCGAGCGGTACCGGCCGTTCCGCTATTCGGAGTCGGGGCTGGATTTCGCGGCGCTCGAGGCGATTCCGATCGACTACCTGTGCATCGCGTTCGTCGCCTGCCAGGTGGCGATCGATACGCCGCGCTGCAACCGCATCGCCGTGGCCGCGCTCGCGCGCGACACCGACATCGAGAATCGCTCGGCGCGCCAGCGCCGCGTGTTCGACACGCTCTACGACTGCTACCGCGCGCGCAAGCTCGGCGAGCCCGAGGTGCAGTGGATTTATCCGGTCTACCATTCGACCAAGCAGCAGCTGGCGGCGGCTCTGCCGGCGGAGCTCGTGGCGCTCACCTGGTCGTGCCGCCGGCCGGTCCGCCGGGTCGGACAAGACGGGGAACACTGGCAGCCCTGCGGGGCCTGCAAGGCCTGTCTTGCTCGGCAGGGAATTTGAGACCAAAATAAACGCACCAAAAGGGGGAGGGGCCGTATGCGAGCGCAGCGCAAGGATGGCCGCATACTCATTTACAGTCATGACACGTTCGGCCTCGGCCATCTGCGCCGCTGCCGCGCGATCGCGCACGCGCTGGTCGAGCGCTACAAGCAGCTCTCGGTCCTGATCCTGTCGGGCTCGCCGATCATCGGCAGCTTCGACTTCCGTTCGCGCGTGGATTTCGTGCGCGTGCCCGGCGTGATCAAGCTGCGCAACGGCGAGTACACGCCGCTCAACCTGCACATCGACATCGCCGAGACGCTGTCGATGCGCGCCTCCATCATCCAGCACACCGCCGAGATCTTCGACCCGGACATCTTCATCGTCGACAAGGAGCCGGTCGGCCTGCGCGGCGAGGTGCTGCCGACGCTGAAGTCCCTCAAGCGCCGCGGCACGCGCCTGGTGCTCGGCTTGCGCGACGTGATGGACGAGCCGCGCCTGCTCGAGCCGGAATGGCAGCGCAAGAAAGCGATGCCGGCGCTGCGCGAGCTCTACGACGAGATCTGGGTCTACGGCCTGCCGCAGATCTGCGATCCGCTCGAGGGCATCGCGGTGCCGCCGCGCGTGCGGCAGAAGATGGTCTATACCGGCTATTTGCATCGCGAAGTTCCGGTGCACGGCACGCCCGCGCGCCTGCCGGAAATCGCGAACCGGCCGTTCCTGCTGGTGACCACCGGCGGCGGCGGCGACGGCGAGGGGCTGATCGACTGGGTGCTGCGCGCCTACGAGCACGATCCGCTGCTGCCGTATCCGGCATTGCTGGTGCTCGGGCCGTTCATGCAGGGCGAGCGCCAGGCGGAATTCATGGACCGCGCGGCCAAGCTGAAGCGCGTCGATGCCATCACCTTCCACGGCCAGCTCGAGACGCTGGTGGATCGCGCCGCGGGCGTGGTGGCGATGGGCGGCTACAACACCTTCTGCGAAGCGATCTCGTTCAACAAGCGCGCGCTGATCGTGCCGCGTACCGCGCCGCGCCTCGAGCAGCACATCCGCGCCTCGCGCGCTGCCGAGATGGGCCTGGTCAGCATGCTGTCCGACGACGGCAGCTACGATCCGGCGGTGATGGCGGCGGCGCTGCGCGCGCTGCCGCGGCAGAACCGGCCCTCCGATGTCGTGGTGCCCGGATTGCTCGAAGGCCTGACCAACGTCTCGCGGCTGGTCGCGCCGTGGATCGAGCGCGGCGAAGAGGAGGCGGTGCCCGCCAGCAACGTCTCGCGAATCGGCTCGCTGCGCGGCTGAGTTTGCGCGTCGCTTTCGTTCTGAAGGGCTATCCGCGCCTCTCCGAGGCGTTCATCGCCCAGGAGATCGCGGCGCTCGAGCGCCGCGGCCTCGACATCCTGATCGTGTCGCTGCGCCGGCCGACCGACGACCGGGTGCACCCGGTGCATCGCGAGATCCGGGCAGCGGTGCACTACCTGCCCGAGTATCTCTGGCGCCAACCGCTGCGCGTGTTGCGAGCATGGTGGGCGGTCCGCAAACTACCAACCTATGCAGAGGCGCGCACTCAATGGCTGCGCGACCTGCGCCGCGACCCGACGCCCAATCGCGTGCGCCGCTTCGGCCAGGCGCTGGTGCTGGCCGCCGAGCTGCCGGGCGACGTGCAGCGCCTGCATGCCCACTTCCTGCATACGCCCGCGTCGGTCACCCGCTATGCCGCGACG
>DASWER010000077.1:0-4873 GCA_036394655.1 Burkholderiales bacterium | reverse complement strand
AAGGCGCGGCTTGGCACGCTCGACGCGGCGGATCTCGCGCGCGGTCGCGTGCCGCTGCCCTGCATCGTCGAGCTGAAAGGCGAGACGCCGTCGTTCGCGGTGCTGGCACGCGTCGAAGGCGGCCAGGCACTGCTGCACGATCCGGCGCAAGCGCGCCCGATCACCGTCCCCGTGGCTGAACTGCGCCTTACCGGGCGCGCGCTCTTCATTGCTTCGAGGGCAGGGGCGGTTGCCGGATTCGCGCGCTTCGACTTCCGCTGGTTCATCCCGCCGATCGTCAAGTACCGCAAGCTGATCGGCGAGGCGCTGGTCGCGTCGGCTGCGCTGCAGGTGTTCGCGCTGCTGACGCCGCTTTTCTTCCAGGTGATCGTCGACAAGGTGCTGGTGCACAAGGGCCTGTCGACCCTCACGGTGATCGCGACCGGCCTGCTCGCCGCCGTCGTCTTCGAATCGCTGCTCTCGGTGCTGCGCACCTACGTCTTTGCGCACACCACCAGCCGCATCGACGTCGAGCTCGGGTCGCGGCTGTTTCGTCACCTGCTGGCGCTGCCGCTTGCCTACTTCGAGGCGCGCCGCGTCGGCGACACGGTGGCGCGCGTGCGCGAGCTCGAGAACATCCGGCAGTTCCTCACCGGCCCGGCGCTGATGTCGATCATCGACCTCGCGTTCGCCGGCGTGTTCATCGCGGTGATGCTGTACTACAGCCCGCTGCTGACCCTGATAGTTCTCGGTGCCCTCCCTGTATACGTCCTGCTCATGCTGGTGGCGATGCCGCTGTTCCGCCGACGCCTGGACGAGAAGTTCGTCCGCGGCGCCGACAACCAGGCGTTCCTGGTCGAGGCGGTGACCAACGTGCAGACGCTCAAGGCCGGCGCCACCGAGCCGCAGGCGGCGCGCCGCTGGGACGAACAGCTCGCGGCGTATGTCGCGGCGAGCTTCCGGGTGATCTCGCTCGGCGCCGTCGCTGGCGAGGGGATTCGTCTGGTGCAGAAGCTCGTCACCGTCGGGATCCTCTGGCTCGGCGCGCTGCAGGTGATCGACGGCGCCATGACCGTGGGTGGTCTGGTGGCGTTCAACATGCTGGCCAGCCGCCTCGCGCAGCCGGTGCTGCGCCTCGCGCAGCTCTGGCAGGACCTGCAGCAGACCGGAATTTCGGTCGCGCGCCTGGGCGACATCCTCAATACGCGTCCCGACATCTCGAACTCGGCTTCGCGGGCACAACTCCCCGCCATCCAGGGCGCGATCGAGTTCGACGACGTGCGCTTCCGCTATCGGCCCGAGGGCGCCGAAGTGCTGCGCGGCGTCTCGTTCCGCATGCAGCCCGGCGAGGTGCTCGGCATCGTCGGGCGCTCCGGCTGCGGCAAGAGCACGCTGGCGAAGCTGGTGCAGCGCCTCTATGTGCCCGAGCGTGGGCGCGTGCTGGTCGACGGCGTCGATCTGGCGCTGGCCGACCCGGCGTGGCTGCGCCGCCAGATCGGCGTCGTGCTCCAGGAGAGCCGCCTCTTCGCGCGCTCGATCCGCGAGAACATCGCGCTGGCCGATCCCGGCGCGCCGATGGCGCAGGTGATCCAGGCGGCGAAGCTCGCCGGCGCGCACGAATTCATCCTCGAGCTGCCCGAGGGCTACGACACGCTGGTCGGCGAGCAGGGCGCGACGCTCTCCGGCGGCCAGCGCCAGCGCATCGCCATCGCGCGCGCGCTGATGACCAACCCGCGCATCCTGATCCTGGACGAAGCGACCTCTTCGCTCGACTACGAGTCCGAGCGCGTGATCCAGGACAACATGCGCTTCATCGCCCGCGGCCGCACCGTGATCATCATCGCGCACCGGCTCTCGGCGGTGCGCGACGCGCAGCGCATCCTCGTCATGGAGCGCGGCGAGCTCGCCGAGCAGGGCACGCACGCCGAGCTGATTCACAGCGGCGGCCGCTACGCGCGGCTGCACGCGCTGCAAGCATGAGAACTAGCCTAGAACGCGAATTCCTCCCGGCGGCGCTCGAGCTCGTCGAGACGCCGGCGCCGGCGCTGCCGCGCGCCGTTATGTGGGCCATCGTCGCGGCGCTCGCCTTTGCCCTCGGCTGGTCGTGCATCGGCAAGATCGATCTCGTCGCCGTCGCACCGGGCAAGGTCATCGCCGCGGATAAAACCAAAGTGATCCAGCCTGCCGAAGTGGGTGTCGTTAAGCGCATCCTCGTGGCGGATGGGCAAACCGTCCGCGCGGGCGACGTACTGATCGAGCTCGAGGCCGCCGCGACCGCCACCGGCGCCGACACGGCGCGCCAGCGAGAGGCGCTGATGGCTGCGCGCCTGGAAGCGGCAAGGCACGAGGCGCTCGCACGCGGTTTGCCCATGAGAGCACCTGTAGGCGCGCCAAAGGCGCTGGTGGAGTCCGAGACGCGTGCGATGGCTAGCCAGCACCACGAGCATCGCGCCAAGCTCGCCGAGTTCGATGCCGAGGTCGTGCGGCGCACCGCCGAGCTTAGCGCCGTGAAGGAACTGGCAAACAAGCTGGCGCAGACGCTGCCCATCGCGCAGCGCCGCGCGGACGATTACAAGAACCTGGTCGAGCAGAAGTTCGTCTCCCAGCACGGCTACCTCGATCGCGAGCAGGCACGCATCGAGAACGAGCGCGACCTTGCCTTCCAGCAGGCGCGCGTGGCGCAGCTTGCTGCCGCGGTCGACGAGACGCGCCGGCACCGCGACAGCGTGGTGGCGGAGTTCGCGCGCGCGGAGATCAATGCCAAGGTCGATGCCGACAAGCGCGCCGCGCTGCTCGCGCAGGAGCTGGTCAAGGCAGAAACCCGCCAGCAGCAGCAGACCCTGACCGCGCCGGTCGACGGCGTGGTGCAGCAGCTTGCCGTGCATACGGTGGGCGGCGTGGTGACGCCGGCGCAGGCGCTGATGGTGATCACGCCGAGCGAATATCAGGCGGAAGTGGAAGCGCTGCTCGAGAACCGCGACGTCGGCTTCGTGAAGGTCGGCCAGCACGTCGAGGTCAAGGTCGACACCTTCCCCTTCACACGTTACGGGACCATTCCCGGGACGGTCAGCTTCGTCTCCAGCGATGCAATCCAGGATGAGAAGCGCGGTCTCGTGTTCCAGGCGCGCGTGAAGCTCGACAAGCCCGCGATCCGCGTCGACGAGCGCGAAGTCAGCCTGACACCCGGCATGGCGGTAACGGCGGAGATCGCCACGGCGCATCGCCGCATCATCGAATTCTTCCTCGATCCGATCCGTAAAACGACCGGCGAGGCCCTCATCGAACGATAGGAGCAGTGCCCGAATGACTTACTACGATTACACCGGCGGCTATCCCAACAATCCCGAGGACTACATCAGCGTCCCCAACCCGGACCTGGTCAACCCCGGACCGGTGACCCGCTTCGACAACGTGATCGTCGGCACCGCCGGCGCCGACACCCTCACCGGCACCGACGGCAATGACGATATCTATGGCGGCGCGGGCAACGATTTCCTGAGTGGTGGCCTGGGCGACGACAGCTATCACGTCACGGTGGGCGACCAGGTCGAGGATTCGGGCGGCATCGACACCATCTATTTCAGCGGCGGCGGCTTCTGGCGCCTGGCGCCGGGCTTCGAGAACATCGTCGCCGACGGCACCGGGGCGGTGGACTTCCGCGGCAACAACGACGCCAACGTGATGATCGGCGGCCCGGGTAACGACTACATGAACGGCCGCGCCGGCGACGACACGATGATCGGCCTCGGCGGCAACGATAACTTCGACATGTCCACCGGACGCCCTAGCAACGCCGTGGGCGGCATCTGGACGATGGGCAACCGCTTGATCGACGGCGGCGACGGCACCGATACGATCGATTACGACGGCTATGCGCGCAGCGCCGTGACGATCGATCTGGGCGCCGGCACCGCGAGCGGCGGCGGCGACCTCGGCATCGGCACCGCGCGCCTCATCAGCATCGAGCGCGCGGTCGGCGGCGCGTACGACGATTACATCAAGGGCAGCGATGTCGCGAACGACCTCTTCGGCCGCGGCGGCAACGACACGCTCGACGGCGGTCTGGGCGCCGACAAGCTGCAAGGCGGCGTCGGCAACGATACGTACTACGTCGACAACTCGGGCGACCTGGTCCAGGAGAACGCGGGCGAGGGCAACGATTCGGTGTTCGCATCCCTGTCGTGGACCCTGGGATCCAACGTGGAAAACCTGACGCTCACCGGCACGGCCGCGATCAACGCCACCGGTAACGGGCTCAACAATGTCCTGACCGGTAATAGCGGATCGAACATCCTCAACGGCGGCGCCGGCAGCGACACGCTCATCGGCGGCGCGGGCGACGACACCTACGTGGTGGACTCGGCCGACACCATCGTCGAGAACGCCGGCGAGGGCATCGACACGGTGAACGCGTCGTTCAGCTACACGCTCGGCGCCAACCTTGAAAACCTCAGCCTCAGCGGCACGTCGAGGATCAACGGCACGGGCAACGCGCTGGATAACGTGCTGACCGGCAACAGCGCGAACAACACGCTCGCCGGAGGCGACGGCGACGACAAGCTCGATGGCGCCGGGGGCAGGGACACGCTTATCGGCGGCGCCGGCAATGACAGCTACGTGGTCGACGTGTCGACCGATTCCATCGTCGAGAACGCCGGCCAGGGCATCGACACGGTCAATTCATCGATCAGCTGGACGCTTGGCGCGAATCTCGAAAACCTGACGCTCACCGGCAGTGCCGCGATCAACGGCACCGGCAACAGCCTCGACAACGTCCTCACCGGCAACAGCGCGGTGAACCGGCTCGACGGCGGCCTGGGCAACGATTCGTACTATGTCACGGCGGGCGACGTGCTGGTCGACTCCGGCGGCGTCGACACCGTGTATAGCGGCG
>DASWER010000076.1:0-2372 GCA_036394655.1 Burkholderiales bacterium | reverse complement strand
TTGCTCTCGGGCGTGGCCTCGAACCTGCTCAACAAGGGCGACGGCGTGCTGGTGATCATGAAGAACGGCTATGCCTCGGCCACCGGCACGCAGGAGCTGATCTCGTCACCCTCCGACGAGGCGCGCGAAGCTTCGCACGGTGCGAGTTCAGTGCACGACGATCGCACCATCGAGGACACGCTAACAGGGCTCGGTGTGAAGTGGCTGCGCACGGTGAACAACTACGACGTCGCCGAGATGTCCAGAACGTACCGGGAAGCGATGACCACGCCGGAAAAAGGCTTGAAGGTGATCGTCGCCGAGGGCGAATGCCAGCTCGAGCGGCAGCGGCGGCTGAAGCCGGAGGTTGCGCAAAAGCTGTCCAAGGGCGAGCGCCATGTACGCGTGAAGTACGGCGTCGACGAGGACACCTGCACCGGCGACCACTCGTGCATCCGCCTGTCCGGCTGCCCGACGCTCACCGTCAAGGACAATCCGGATCCGCTGCGCACCGATCCGGTGGCCACCGTGATCGACGGCTGCGTCGGCTGCGGTCTGTGCGGCGAGAACGCGCACGCCGCGGTGCTCTGCCCGTCGTTCTATCGCGCTGAAGTCGTGCAAAACGCCGGCCTATGGGACAGATTGGTGGCAAAGCTATGAGCCTTCCCGAGCGTCCGATCACGATCCTGATCGCCGCGCTCGGCGGCGAAGGCGGCGGCGTCATGGCCGACTGGCTGATGGAGGCCGCGACCGAGAGCGACCTGCCGGCGCAGGCGACCTCGATCCCCGGCGTCGCGCAGCGCACCGGCGCCACCACCTACTACCTCGAGATCTATCCGGCGCGCAAAGCCGAGCTCGGCGGCCGCGAGCCAGTGCTTTCGCTGACGCCGAGCCCGGGCAACGTCGACATCATGGTGGCCTCCGAGCTGGTCGAGGCCGGGCGCGCGATGCAGAACGGCTACGTCAATCCGGAGCGCACCACGCTCATCGCCTCGACGCATCGCATCTACGCCACCGTCGAGAAGATGCAGATGGCCGACGGCCGATACGACAGCGACAAGGTGCTCGCCGCCGGCCAGCAGCTCGCGAAGAAAGCAGTGCTCTTCGACATGCGCAAGCTCGCGCAGGAGAGCGGCACGGTGATCAATGCGGTGCTCTTCGGTGCGATGGCCGGCAGCGGTGTCCTCCCCCTGAGGAGAGAAGCGTGTGAGGCCGCCATTCGCAAAGGAGGCCGCGGCGCGGAAGCGAGCCTGCGCGGCTTTGCCGCCGGCTACGACATCGCGCACGGCGGACGCAAGGCGCCCGAGCCGCCGGCACCGCCGAAACGCGCTACCGAATTCAACGAGATTCTCAAATTGGGAGAAGCAAGGCTGAGGGACTACCAGGGCGAGCGCTACGCCGCGCTCTATCGCGAGCGCATCGAGCCTTTCGTCAGCGGCGATGCAAAGGTCGCGGCCGCTGTGGCACGCCACCTCGCGACCTGGATGAGCTACGAGGACATCATCCGGGTCGCGGACCTGAAGACCCGCGCCTCCAGGTTTGAACGGGTCAGGAAGGAGGTCGGCGCGAAGGACGGCGAGCCGGTGGTAGTGATCGACTACCTCAAACCCGGCGTCGAGGAATTCGCTTCCGTGATGCCGCATTTCCTGGGCAAGCGCCTCGTCGCCTGGGCCGAGCGCCGCGGCAAGCTCGACGCCTACAACGTCGGCATGCACATCAAGACCTCCGGCATCTTCGGCTATCTCCTGGTGCGCTCGCTCGCCTGGCTGCGGCCGCTGCGTCCTCACAGCCACCGCTATGCCGAGGAGCAGCAGTTGATGGAGCGCTGGCTCGGCCTGGTCGCGGAGGCGGCGAAGCGCGACGCGGCGCTGGC
Organism: Burkholderiales bacterium; assembly: GCA_036394655.1. Lineage (GTDB taxonomy): Bacteria > Pseudomonadota > Gammaproteobacteria > Burkholderiales > SG8-39 > SCGC-AG-212-J23. The sequence goes on along the minus strand of DASWER010000076.1, from coordinate 520 downwards.
CTACGAAGTGGCCGAATGCGCGCGCCTCATCAAGGGCTACGGCGAGACGCACCGCCGCGGCAAGCTCGACGCCTACAACGTCGGCATGCACATCAAGACCTCCGGCATCTTCGGCTATCTCCTGGTGCGCTCGCTCGCCTGGCTGCGGCCGCTGCGCCCTCACAGCCACCGCTTTGCCGAGGAGCAGCAGTTGATGGAGCGCTGGCTCGGCCTGGTCGCCGACGCGGCGCGGCGCGACGCGACGCTGGCCTACGAAGTGGCCGAATGCGCGCGCCTCATCAAGGGCTACGGCGAGACGCACCGCCGCGGCAAGGCGAACTTCCTCGCCATCGCCGACGCGCTGATCGAGAATCCGGCGACCGCGGATGCGGGCGAACAGGCCAAGGCAATCCGCAAGGCGCGCGAAGCCGCGCTCGCCGATCCGGAAGGCAAGACGCTCGGCGCCACGCTCGGCAAGCCCGTGGTGTGGATGAAGACCGTAAAATCGTCCTAGAGGAAAAATCGCAATGGCCAGTGTTCC
>DASWER010000075.1:0-13543 GCA_036394655.1 Burkholderiales bacterium | reverse complement strand
TGCGCTCGGCGGCTTCGGTCTCGGCGCGCACGAAGCGCGCGAACTCCGCCGGCGTCATCGCCATCGGCTCTGCGCCCAGGCGCGCGAGGCGTTCGCGCACCTCCGCCGTGGCGACGATCTGCGCCAGGTCGCGCGCGATCTTCTCCACGATCGCCGGCGGCGTGCCCGCCGGCGCCCAGAGCCCGTTCCAGAAGGTGAACTCGTAGCCTGGCAGCGCAGATTCAGCAATCGTCGGCGCTTCGGGCAGCAGGCTCGAGCGCTGCGTCGAGCTCACGCCCAGGACGAGCAGGCGCCCGTCGCGGATGTAAGGCAGCGCAAGCGAGAGGGTGTTGAAGGTGAACGCGAGCCGCCCGGCGACCGTGTCGTTGATCGCCTCCGCGCCACCCTTGTACGGGATGTGCAGCACCTCGATGCCGGCGGCGATGCGGAACTTCTCGGCGTTGAAATGCGCGCCGCTGCCGATCCCGGAGGAGCCGTAGGTCACTTCGCCCGGCTTCGCCTTCGCCGCCGCGATCAGCTCGGCGACGCTGCGAATCCCCGACGCCGGATTGACCACCAGGGCCTGCGCCTGGCTCGCGAGCGGCGCGACCTCGACGAAGTCGCGCCGCGGGTCGTAGGGCAGGGCGGGATTGAGCGCCGCGTTGATCGAATAGCCGGAGGAGTGCACCAGCAGGGTGGCGCCGTCCGCCGGTGCACGCGCGACGATCTGCGCCGCGAGCGAGCCGCCCGCACCCGGGCGGTTCTCCACCACGACCGGCTGGCCCCAAAGCTCGGCGAGCCTGGGCATCAGCGTGCGCGCAATGATGTCGGTGGCGCCGCCGGGCGTGAAGGCGACGATCACACGCACCGGCTTGGTGGGGTACGCATGCGCTAAACCGCAGCACAGCGCGACCAGGAGCAGCGCGAGCTTCACGATGCGAAGTGTAGAATCGGCGGCTTTCCGGCTCCACACCATGTTCGCTCCCAACCTGCTCGCCCAGTCGGACCCCGAGCTGTGGCATGCCATCCAGCTCGAAAACCAGCGCCAGGAAGACCACGTCGAGCTGATCGCCTCGGAGAACTACGTCAGCCGCCAGGTGCTGATCGCGCAGGGCAGCCAGCTCACCAACAAGTACGCCGAGGGCTATCCCGGCAAGCGCTACTACGGCGGCTGCGAGTACGTCGACATCGCCGAGACCATCGCCATCGAGCGCGCGAAGAAGCTGTTCGGCGCGCCTTGGGCGAACGTGCAGCCGCATTCGGGCTCGCAAGCGAACCAGGCGGTCTACACCGCGGTGCTCAAGCCGGGCGACACCCTCCTCGGCATGTCGCTCGCGATGGGCGGGCACCTGACGCACGGTTCCCCGGTCAACCTCTCGGGCAAGCTGTACCGCGTGGTGTCGTACGGGCTAACGCAGAAGGAAGAGATCGACTACGAGGCCGCCGAGCGCATCGCGCTCGCCGAGAAGCCGAAGCTGATCGTCACCGGCGCCAGCGCCTACGCGCTCGCCATCGACTGGAGGCGCTTCCGCGCCATCGCGGATAAATGCGGCGCCCTGCTGATGGCCGACATTGCTCACTACGCGGGGCTGATTGCCACCGGGCTCTATCCATCGCCGATCGGCATCGCCGACTTCGTCACCACCACCACGCACAAGACGCTGCGCGGGCCGCGCGGCGGCATGATCTTCGGCCTGGCGGAGCAGGAGAAGGCCATCAACAGCTCGATCTTCCCGGGACTGCAGGGCGGACCGCTGATGCACGTCATCGCCGCGAAGGCGGTGGCGCTCGGCGAGGCGCTGCGGCCGGACTTCAAGACCTACCAGCAGCGCGTGCTGGAGAACGCCCGCACCATGGCGCGGGTCCTCACGGAGCGCGGGCTGCGCATCGTCTCCGGGCGCACCGACTGCCACATGTTCCTGGTCGACCTGCAGCCGAAGCACATCACCGGCAAGGACGCGGAAGCGGCGCTCGGCCGCGCGCACATCACGGTCAACAAGAACGCGATCCCGAACGATCCGCAAAAGCCGATGGTGACCAGCGGCGTGCGCATCGGCTCGCCGGCCATGACGACTCGCGGCTTCCGGCACGCCGAGGCCGAATTGCTGGCGCACCTGATTGCGGACGTGCTCGACAACCCGAACGAGAACGCCAACCTCGAGCGCGTCGCCGGCGAAGTGAAGGCGCTCTGCGCCCGCTTCCCGGTCTACGCTTGAGCAGCCGGGGTCAGGTCTTGAAATCACGCATGGCGCGCATCAATCCAAGATCTGACCCCTTCACCTAAGGGTTAATTTTTTCTCCATGAAGCGGCTGAGCGGGTCGGTCTGGTATTCGCCGAAGGGCCCGCAGTCGACGTAGCCGCAGCTGCGATAAAGCGCAATCGCCTCGGTCTGGCGCATACCGGTCTCCAGACGCAACAACGCCAGTCCCTCGCGTGCCGCCTCGGTTTCAATGCGGGCGAGGAGCGCGCGGCCGACGCCCTGGCCGCGCGCTTCGGGGGCGACGTACATGCGCTTCAGTTCGCCGTAGCCGGAGCGGTCGATGCGCAGCGCGCCGCAGCCGACGGGAGCGTCGTCACGCCGCGCGACGAAGAAGCATACTTCGCGCGCCGCGAGCTGCTCGACGTCGAGGAAATGGTTGCTCTCGGGTGGATACAATGAGCTCAAATAGTCATCGAGTGCCGCAATGAGCTGCCTCACGCCTTCGTCGCGCGGGTTTTCCATCCGGATCACGGTATTCGCGTTCATCGCCTCGGTTGCTGGCGCGGCGCTTGCCCAGGACCGCTCCTGGATCGAGCGCAGCGACCGCCATACCGCGATGGTATTCGAGACCCTCGGCGCGTTCTATCCGGAGTGGATGTCCGAGATCGGCGTCGAGCGCTTCGATGGCGCGGTGATGGATCGCAGGCCCGGCCGCGTCAAGCGCATCGATGCGGCGCTTGCCACGGCCTTGAAACGCGTGGCGGCGGCGAAGGATACGGAGAAGGATGTGCGCGTGCGCGCGGATCTCGATCTCGTCATCGATGCGCTCGAGCGCATCCGGCGCACCAATGCCCTCGAATATCGCCTGCTCGTGCCCTACGACGATCTGCCTCGCCAGCTCTTCGAGGGGCTGCGGGTGCTGCTCGATGAGCGCAATCCGGAACCGAGGCGCCGGCACGCCATCGAGCGGCTGCGCCGCTACGCCGGGTTGGAGCCCGGCAGCGCGCCGGCGGCCCAGCTCGCACGCGAGCGCACCGCCGAGCGCGCGCAAGCGCGCCTCCTCTGGCCCTATGGCGGCGAGGTGGAGCAGCAGCTCCATAACTGCGAGCGTTATGTCGCCGGCATGGCGCAGCTTTTCCAGGCGAGCAAGATGCAGGGCTGGGAGCCGGCGCATGAGCGCCTCGCGGCGCAGTTACGCGAACATTGCGAGTGGGTGCGAGCGAACGTGCTGCCGCATGCGCGCGCGACCCCTGCGCTGCCGCCCGAGCTCTATGCCGATCGCCTGAAGAGCGCCGGCGTCGAGATCTCGCCCGAGCAGGCGATCGCCCTGGGCACCACGACCTTCGCCGAAGTGCGCGACGAGATGGCGCAGCTTGCTGGGCAGATCGCCCGCGAGCGCAAGCTCGCTTCATCCGACTATCGCGAGGTGCTGCGCGAGCTGAAGCGCGAGGTCGTGCCGCCCGATCGCATCCTGCCCTTGTACCGCGAGCGCCTCGCCGAGATCGAGCGCATCATCGCGCGCGAGCGGCTGGTCACGCTGCCGCAGCGCCCGGCCTCGATCCGGCTCGCGAGCGAGGCCGAATCGGCGGCCATCCCGGCGCCGTATCTCAACACGCCGCGTCTTGTCGGCAACCGCGGCGAGGTCGGCGAATTCGTGCTGCCGCTGCGCAATCCCAACGCCAAGTCCGGCGCGGCGGCCGACGACTTTACCGCGCCGGCGGCGGCGTGGAGCCTGACGGCGCACGAGGCGCGCCCCGGACACGAGCTGCAATTCGCGGCGATGGTCGAGCGCGGCGTCTCGCTCGCTCGCGCGGTGTTCGCCTGGAACAGCACCAACGCCGAGGGCTGGGGACTCTATGCGGAAGCGATCATGCTGCCGTACTACCCCACCGATGGGCAGCTCTTCGCGCTGCAGCTGCGCCTGATGCGCGCCGCGCGCGCGTTCCTCGACCCCATGGTGAACCTCGGGCGCATGACGCCGCAGGCGGCGAAGGACTACCTGATGCGCGAGGTGACGCTGTCAGAGGCGATGGCGCAGCAGGAAGCCGATCGCTACGCGTTCCGCGCGCCGGGCCAGGCGGTGTCGTACCTCTACGGCTACAGCCGGCTGCGCGAGCTGCGCATCAAGGCCGAGATCGCGCTCGGGCCGCGCTTCGACCAACTGGAGTTCCACGACCTCATCATCGCGCAGGGCCTGCTGCCGCCGCGGCTGCTCGAGCCTGCCGTGATGGCCGAGCTGACTCGTCGATATCCAGGTACTTCCAGAACTCCCGCAGGATCTGATGGCGGCGGTAGCCCGTCACCCAGGGATGCGCCAGGCCGGTGATCAGCCGGTGCCCGATCGGGCGCATCGGAGCATAGGCGAAGAATAGCTTGTCCATTTCGCGATACAGCTGGTTGCGTTCCGGCCCATCGGACATTGCTTTGGTCCTGGCGTAGAGCGCATTCCACTCGGGCAGGTCGAAGCGCGACTGGTTCGACTGGCCTTTGTTCGGGCCGTAGAGGATGACGTAGAAGTCATCCGCATCCGGATCGGTGGCGATCCAGCCCAGGCTCCACATCATCAGCTTGCCGGCGCGGGAGTCGCGCAGATGCTCGGGCCATTTCGCCTTCCTGAACTCCATGCGTAGCCCTACGCGCTCCATGAATTTGTGCCAGAGCTCGTCGGTCTGCTTGCCTTGGCTGTCGGGCGTGGTGGCCATCTCGAGCACCAGCTTCGAGCCGTCGGGCGCTTCGCGGTAGCCGTCGCCATCGCGATCGACGTAGCCGAAGATGTCGAGCAGCGCCTTCGCCTTGGCGGGATTGAACTCCGCAATTGGCCCGGCGACATCGGGGTCGAAGCCAAAGGCGCCCGGCGGCACCGTCGACTGGGCGGGAATCGCCTGGCCGCGATAGATGGCGCGGATCGCTTCGTCGGCATCGAAGGCGAGCGCGATCGCGCGGCGCAGCGCCACCTTCTCCGGCGTGTAGCCGCCGATCACCGGGTGCTCCATGCCGAAGTAGGCGAAGGTGAAGTCGAGCTCGCTGGTGCGGTGCATCTGGATCTTCTTCTTCTGCAGATTGGGCGCAAGCCGCCCCTCGGGCACGGCCAGGTTGACGAAATCCGCGGGGATCGCCGTGATGAGGTCGTGCTCGCCGTTGAGGAATGCCAGCCAGCGCGGCTGCGCCTCCTCGACCACGTACACCTCTACGCGATCGATCAGGGGCAGACGCTTGCCGCGCATCGCTCGCGCGATGGCCTGCGCCGCCGGATCGTCCGCCGGTGGCTCGGCGTCGTAGTCATGCTCGCGGTAATTCGGATTGCGCTCGAGCACCATGCGCGAGGAGCGCTTCCACTGCGTCAGCCGATAGGCATTGGTGCCGACCGGCTTCTCCATCGAGCGATCGGGATAGGCCTCGATCACCTCGCGGGCGACAGCGCAGATCAGATTGCAATAGGCGAGGTGGTACTGCATGGTCGGCATCGGCTCGGTGAGCGTGATGCGGAAGGTGTAGCGATCGATCGCGCGCAGGCCTTCGACCTCGCGGTCGTAATCGAATTTGCCGCCGGCGAGCGCGGCCGTTCGCACCGCCTCCATGCCGACGACGCGCTTGTCCAGGATGTAGAAGTTCGGCGATTTGTTCTTCGGATCGAAATGCCGCTTGAGCGAATAGACGTAATCCTGGGCGGTGAGCTCGCGCTTCTTGCCGCGGAAGGCCGGATCGTCGGCGAAGTAGATGCCCGGACGGATGCGCAGGGTCCACACCTTGCCATCCGCCGACACCTCGGGCAGCGCGGCCGCGGTATTCGGCTTCACCTTGAACGGCCGCGCCAGGTAATCGTAGGTGAGCGGCGCATCGAATATCTGCGAGATGATGATGCTCGAGTAGAGATCGTTGATCTGCACCGGATCGAAGCCGGTCTCAGCGACGAGAAAGGCATAGCGCAGCACTTTCTCGGCCGCCGCTGGGGACGACACGAGCGCGAAGGCTAGAATCGCGGCTCGCAGCATGACGGCCTATATCTTACGCAGGCTTTGGCAGATGGTGCCCACTCTGGCGGGCGTCATCCTGCTGGTGTTTTTGCTGTTCAAGTTCTTCGGCGGCGATCCGTCGCAGATCCTCGCCGGCCAGGTGGCGAGCGCCGAGCAGATCGACGCCATCCGCCGCGAGCTCGGCCTCGACCGGCCGTGGTATGTCCAGCTCGGCATCTTCCTGCGCGAAATCCTGACCTTCGACTTCGGCAAGAGCTGGATGACGCGCGAGCAGGTCTCGGACATCTTCCTCACGCGGCTGCCGGCGACGCTGACCATCACGGTTCCCATTCTGCTGCTCGAGGTGGCGCTCGCCATCCCGATCGCGATGCTGGTCGCCTACTACCGCGGCAGGCTGCTCGATCGCGTGATCATGGCAGTGTGCGTCGCGGCGATGTCGATCTCGTTCCTGGTCTACATCATCGTCGGCCAGTATCTGCTGGGCTTCGAGCTCGGCTGGTTCCCGGTGCAGGGCTGGAGCGACGATTTCTGGCGCAACCTGGTGGTGTACGCGCCGCTACCGGTGCTGCTCGCGACGCTGGTGAGCCTCGCGCCGCAGACCCGGCTCTATCGCTCGTTCTTTCTCGACGAGACGAAAAACGACTATGTGCGCACGGCGCGCGCCAAAGGTCTGTCGGAGCCGGCGATCCTGCGCCGGCATGTGCTGCCGAACGCGCTGGTACCGGTGCTGACCAACGTGTCGCTGCTCCTGCCCGGCGTCTTCGTCGGCAGCTTCCTGCTGGAAATCTTCTTCTCCATCCCGGGCCTGGGACGCGAGATCTACATCGCGGTGAATCGCAGCGACTATCCCGTGATCCAGGCGTTCACCGTGTATCTCGCGGTGCTCACCATGTTCATCAACCTCGGCGCCGACATCCTCTATCGCGTGGTCGATCCTCGCATCCAGCTGCGCTGATGGCGGCGATTCTCGACCTCACGCCGGAAAACGCCTGGAGCGCGCTGTGGCGCCGGCTGCGCGAGGACCGTGCGGGCGCGGTCTCGCTCGGCATCGTCGCCGCGTATCTCTTCATGATCCTGTTCGCGGCGGCCGGAATCCTGGCGCGAGGCTGGAGTCAGGAAGTCGGCGTGCCGTATGCCAACCCGGGTTTTCTCGGCGAGCGCCCCAATCTCGAGGCGGCACTGCGCAAGAAGACCGAGCGCAAAGGCGTCGCGCCCGACCTGAGCAAGGTCGACCCGCTCGCGCCGAAATATTCCGAATGGGAGCGGCGCACGCAGGCGCTCAGGACCGTCGAGCCCGAGCGCGCGATGACGCTGCCCTGGGGCGGCGACCGCTGGGGCCACGACGTGCTCGCCAAGGCGATCAAGGGCTCGCAGGTCTCGATCGCCGTCGGCGTGGCCGCTGCGCTCTGCGCCAGCGTGATCGGCACGCTGCTCGGCGCCTTTGCCGGGTTTTACGGTCGCTGGGTCAACGACGTTCTCGAGTGGCTGTACAACGTCTTCACCTCCATCCCTTCGATCCTGCTGATCTTCTCGCTCGCCGCGGTGCTGAGGAGCGGCCCCTTCGCCAACTGGTTCGCGAGCGGCATCTGGACCGTGGTCATCATCCTCGCCGTCACCGGTTGGACCGGCATGTATCGCCTGGTGCGCGCCGAGTACATGAAGCACCGCTCACGCGAATACGTGCTCGCCGCGCAGGCGATCGGTGCCTCGGCCACCTCGCGCATGTTCGTGCACATCCTGCCGAACGTGAGCCACGTGATCCTGGTGCAGCTCTCGCTGCTGGTGGTGGCCTTCATCAAGGTCGAGGTGATCCTTTCCTTCCTCGGGCTCGGCGTGCCGGTCGACATGGTGTCCTGGGGCACGATGCTCTCGGAAGCGCAGACCGAACTCGTCATCGGCAAATGGTGGCAGCTCGCCGCCGCCACCGTGTTTATGGCGATCTTCCTCACGGCGTTCTCGATGCTGACCGACAGCCTGCGCGACGCGCTCGATCCGAAGCTGCGATGAGCGCGCTGCTTTCCGTCCGCGACCTGACGGTGTCGTTTGTTACCCGACGGACCTCGTTGGAGGTCGTGCACGGCGTGAGCTTCGAAGTGCGGGAGAACGCGACCCTCGCGCTGGTCGGCGAGTCGGGCAGCGGCAAGACGGTCTCGGCGATGTCGATCCTGCGCCTGCTGCCCGAGAACGCGGTGGTCGATCCCGCCAGCCGCGTCGACTACGCCGGCGAAAACCTGCTCACGGTGAGCAGCGCACGCATGCGCGCGCTGCGTGGCCGTGAGATCAGCGCGGTGTTCCAGGAGCCGATGAGCTCCCTCAACCCGGTGCTCACCGTCGGCGAGCAGGTTGCCGAAGTGCTGCGGTTGCATCGCCGCCTGAGCGTTCGCAATGCGCTTGAGCGCGCCGCCGAGCTCTTCGACGAAGTCGGCATTCCCGAGCCACGCGCGCGCCTGCGCGCCTATCCGCACGAGCTCTCGGGCGGCCAGCAGCAGCGCGTGATGATCGCGATGGCGATCGCCAATGAGCCCAAATTACTCATCGCCGATGAGCCGACTACGGCGCTGGATGTGACCGTCCAGCGGCAGGTCCTGGAGCTGATCGCGCGGCTGCGCAGCCGTCATCGGATGAGCGTGCTCTTCATCAGCCACGACCTCGGCCTGGTCGGCGAACTCGCCGACGACGTGGTGGTGATGCGCGACGGCGTGGTGCGCGAGAGCGGGCCGGTCGAGCGCATCTTCCGCGCGCCGCAGGACGCCTACACGCGCGCGCTGCTCGCGTGCCGTCCGCCGCTGGATAGCCGGCCGCGTCGCCTGCCGGTGATCGACGATTTCATGCGTAGCGCTCACCTGAATACCGCACCCCTGGAGCGCCCCGCGCCTGGGGCACCGGTCGTGGAAGCCAAGCACCTGCGCAAGGAGTTTCGGTTGCGCACGGGGCTCTTCCGCGCCAAGTCGCTGGTCGCGGTCAGCGACGTGTCATTCGACGTGGCGCGCGGGCGTACGGTGGGGCTGGTCGGCGAGTCCGGCTCGGGGAAGACCACCGTGGCGATGATGGTGATGCGGCTCGTCGAGGCGAGCGGCGGCGAGGCGCGCCTCGAGGGCACCGAGCTGCTGGGCCTGACGGCGGCGCAGATGCTGGCGTTTCGCCGCCGCATCCAGATCGTGTTCCAGAACCCGTACGCGAGCCTCAACCCGCGCCGCTCGATCGGCCGCACGCTTGCCGAGCCGATGCGCATTCACGGGCTCGGCGCGAGCGAGGCCGAGCGCTACGAGCGCGCGCGCACGCTGCTCGATCGCGTCGGCCTGCCGCGCGAAGCGATGGAGCGCTATCCGCACGAGTTTTCCGGCGGCCAGCGCCAGCGCATCGCGATTGCGCGCGCTCTCGCGGTCGAGCCCGAAGTGCTGATCTGCGACGAGCCGGTATCGGCGCTCGACGTCTCGGTGCAGGCAACGGTGCTGAACCTGCTGCTCGACCTGCAGGAAAGCCTCGGGCTCGCCTACGTCTTCATCTCGCACGACCTCGCCGTGGTGAAGTACATGGCCGACGAGGTGCTGGTGATGCGCGCGGGCGAGGTCGTCGAGCGCGGCACGCCGGAAGCGATCTTCCGCGCGCCGCAGCACGAGTACACGAGGAACCTGCTCGCCGCGATCCCGCGGGGTCTACGAAGCGGGAATTAGCAGGCGCGCCTGCCGTGCATCGGCGCTGACGCTCACGTCCAGGCTGGCCTGGCCGGCAAAGAGGCGCGACAGGCGCTCGCGCACGCCGGCGATGTTCGACTCCGATGCGTTGGCATCGCCGCGCGAATTGCTGCTCACCGAGACTTCCAGCGCGGCGTCGCGGCGCCGCGCGCGGATCGCGAGGCGGGTCGCGGAGCGGCCGTCGAGCGCCCAGCGCACCAGCGGCAGCAGCAGCATCGCCGGCATCGGCAGCGCGCGCGTCTCGGGTGCGACCGAGATGTCGAGGCGCGGGCCCTGATCGGCGCGGCTTGCCATCAGCGCAAGGTAGGCCTCGGCGAGCTCCTGCTCGCAGGCGACGGTGGGTGTTGCCGCGGCGTCGCTCGGCAGCGCGGCGCGCAGGAAGCGGATCAGGGCGTCGAGCGCCTCTTGCCCGGCGTGTACTCCACGCGCGTAGGCGTGGTCGACCTCGAGCAGGCTGTCGAACAGGAGCTCCGGATCGACCCGGCCTTGCATCGCGCGCAGGTCGCCCTCGACCACCCGGCGCTCGGCGGCAAGCGCGGCGAGCCGCATCGCGTGCAGGCGCTCGGTGGCGCGCCGGCTGGACTGCAGCATCGTGTACATCGGGATCAGCAGCATCGACCATCCCGCTGCGATGCTGAAGCCGGTGGCGATGCGGTGAAACTCGTTGACGTAACCGGTTCTTTCCTTGCCCTCGAGCGCCATCGCAAGCGAGTGCGGAAGGAGGTAAAGGAGCACTTCGACCGCGAGTGACGTCACCGTGGCCGCGGCGAGCACTGCAAGCACGATCCGCAGCGTGGTTCCCGCAGACTCGCCGAGCAGGTTCTCGGCGGCGACGGCGCACGCGAGCGCCAGGACCACCATGAAGAAGTAGATGACGGCCCAGGCGAGCAGCCGGACCGGCTGAAAATCGTCCTTGCCGAGCGCTGCGTACCCGAGATGGGTGAGCTGGATCACGAGCGAAAAAACCAGCGCGATCAGCACGTGGCGCTTGCCGAATCCGCTGAAGATTCTCATGACAGGGGCAGGGTGATGAGCGCAACCACGCCGCGCGGAGAGTTGGCTTCGAGCCGCAGCGCCGCGCGCTCGCCATAGAGCGTCGCGAGGCGGGCCCTGATGTTCGCCAAGCCGACGCCCGAGCCGGAGCCTTCGACGAGCCCCCGGCCGGTATCGGCCACCGTCAGCGCGAGCGTGTCGCCGGAGCGCTGCGCGCTCACGCGGATCGCTCCGCCTTCCGCCAAGGGAGCGATGCCGTGCTTGATCGCGTTCTCGACCAGCGTCGCGAGCATCATCGGCGGCACGCGCGCCGCCAGCAGCGGCGCGGGCGCATCGATCGAAGTTTCCAGGCGCGCGCCCATGCGGATCTGGTGCACCCCGAGGTAGGCCGAGATGAGATCGATCTCCTCGCCGAGCGTGGTCTCTTGCTCGCGCATTCTCGGCAGCGCGGCGCGCAGGTAGCGTGCGAGCTGGCCGAGCATCGCGCGGCCCGCGACGGCGTCGCTCTGGCAGAGGCGGCGCACGTTCGACAGGGTATTGAAGAGGAAATGCGGCTCGACCTGGGCCTGCAGCAGGCGCAGCCGGCTGGCGAGCTGCTGGGTCTCGAGCGCGCCGCGGCGCAACTCGGCCACGCGGGCTTCCTCCTGCGTCGCCTGGGTGCGCAGGTAGGAAACGTAGCCGGTCACCAGGATCGCGCCTGCGCCGATCCAGGACAGGAACACCAGCAGCATGAAGGCCGCGCCTTCCGAAGCTGGTGTGGCACCGATCGCATATCGCGTGATGGCGGCGGCCACGCAGGCCACGACCGCCGCAAGCACGGCCACGCCGGAGTTCTCGCGCCCGGCACGCCCGGCGGCGTTGAGCACGATCAGCGCCGTGACCAGCATCGTGACCCCGGTGACCAGGAACACCGTCAGGCGCGAGAGCCAGCTGAGCGCCACCTCGCCGGCCTCGAGGCCGATCACTCCGCTCGCGGGGGTCAGCACGTACTCGGTGGCCTGCAGCGCGCAGAACACCGCCACGATCGCGAGCGCGCCCCACGACATGCCGTTGAGGAGGCGCTGCATCACATCTGCCGGAAAAGCTGCGTGTACGCGTCGCTCACCTGAAGCAGCTCCTCGCGGCGCTTGAGCCGCACCAGGGTACGGCCGCGAAGATCGCGCACCACGCCGGCAATCGCATGCACGTTGACGATGGTCGAGCGATGGATCTGCCAGAAGGCGGAGGGATCGAGCTCCAGCGACAGCTCCTTGATCGGCTTCCTGATGAGCGATTCGCCCTCGGGGGTGACGACGCGCGTGTATTTGCTGTCGGCTTGGAAGTAGCAGACGTCATCGACCGTGATGACGCGCACCGTCTGGCCCTGCGAGGCGTTGATCCAGCGCAGAAAGCCACGATTGCCGGCGCCGAGGTCGCGCAGCAAGCCCTCCAGCGCGGGCGCCGGCCGGCCGATGCGCTCCTTGAGCCGTGCCACCGTGGTCGCGAGGCGCGCCGGCTGCACCGGCTTGAGAAGATAGTCGGCGGCGCCTTGCTCGAAGGCGGCGAGGGTGTGCTGGTCGTAGGCGGTGACGAACACGATGTGGCAGCGGCCGCTCGCCTGGCGCGCCACTTCGAGTCCGTTGATTCCCGGCATGTTGATGTCGAGGAACAGGATGTCGGGGGCGTGCTGTTCCAGCGCCTGGAGCGTGGCGATGCCGTCAGCGGTGGCCGCGACGATGTCGAGTCCTGGCCAGAGCGAGCCGAGCAGTTCGGCGAGCTCCTCGCGCAGCAGCGGCTCGTCTTCGGCGATGATGGCGCGGGCGGTCGGCAAGGCGCATCAATGATCGCACTTCAGAGGGTCTTGGGCGCCGGGCAGTTGCTCTTGGCGAGCTCGGCGTCTTCGCGCGGGGCCGTCACCACCACGCGCTCGATCTCACCCGCCGCAAGCTCGGCGCGCTCGGCGCCGTCGGCCATCACGTGATGCAGGCCGACCAGCGCGGCGCCGTTGATGGCGATGGCGACGGTAAGGGACAGCAGGCGAGTTCTTGAGGTCACGGTGGTTCTCCCGGCTTCGATGGACGGCAGGTTAGGCGGCGGCCGATGCCCGGACAATGGCGATGCGACGAAACGCCGGTTTGGGGGATCGAACCGGCGCGGTGCAGGACGGACGGCGCCTTAGCCGAGCGCCTTGCCCATGCCGATGCCGGTCACCTGGTAGCCGGCCTTCTCGTACAGCGCTCGCGCCGGCACGTTCCAGCCGAAGACGTTCAACGCGACCTTGCGCGCGCCCATGTCGCGGGCGAGCTGCTCGAAGCCCGCCAGTGCCTGGCGCCCTGCTTGAAGGCGAACCAGAGCATGCCGATGTCACGCGCGAGCGCGTCGTCGCGCAGCCTGAATAAGTGCTGGTGCTTGGTGCGTATGCCCTCGGGCAGCAGCTCGTCGTAATCGGCCTGCGCCTTCGGCAGCGCATCGGCCGGTTCGCAGTCACCGGCCTTGAGGTGGGCTCATCGGCACAAGGCGGATCACGCGGTGGATGATACCCACCCGTCATTGCTATACTCCGCGTCCCGTTTCAGAAAGCCAGCCGATGAACCGCACCGCCAAAGAGATTGCTGACCGCTCGCGAATGAGCGGCGCGACGCGTGGTGCGCCAGTGAGTCGCGGCAAAGACTGACCTGCGGGCCGATCGCCCGCCGGCATTTCGAGGCGGGAGGAAAGGCCA
>DASWER010000074.1:0-10352 GCA_036394655.1 Burkholderiales bacterium | reverse complement strand
CCGATGCCGCCCGATGTCGAGCGCAATCCGGTCTGGCCCTACTGGCCGACGCGCCTTCGCACCTCGTCCTCGCACGAGGAGGGCGTGCAGCGCGACTGGTCGATCGCCACCAAGCAGTTCGTCGCCGACAATGGGCGCGTGCGCGCGCTCCAGGCAGTGCGCCTCGAATGGAAAGATGGCAAGCCGCGGGAAATCCCGGGCTCCGAGTTCGAGATGCCGGCCGATCTCGTGCTACTCGCCATGGGCTTCGTCTCGCCGCAGCAGTCGCTGCTCGAGGAGTTCGGCGTGCAAACGGACGCGCGCGGCAACGCCAAGGCCGAGACCGATGGGGCGAAGGCCTACGTCACTTCGGCGCCGAAAGTCTTCGCCGCCGGCGACGTGCGCCGCGGTCAGTCGCTCGTCGTCTGGGCGATCCGCGAAGGCCGGCAATGCGCCCGCGCGGTCGACGAATTCCTCATGGGGTTTTCAGAGCTGCCGCGCTGAGCGCGAGCACCGCGAAGGAAGCGAGCCAGTGCTCGCCGGCATAGTCGCCCCCCGCGACGTGCGGCAACGCCGCCGCCTCCAGGCGTTGTGCCGTGGCGCTGTCGCCCAGGCGCTGAAAGCACCACGCCCGCGTCAGGCAAAGCCCATCGAGATGGCTCTGCTTTGGGTCGGCGTGATCGACGACTGTCGGCGGCTCCGCGAGCGCACCGAAACCTTCGGGCGCGAACTTGCGCAGCCAGGCATGGAACTGCGCCGTGTCCAGGATCTGCGCCATCAGCGCCGCTTCGACCAGGCTCGGCGAGAGGAAATCATCGAGCGAGGGCTCATAGCCGATCGGCGCCGCGCGATCCGAGCCGTACCAGCGCCGTGCCGCCTTGCGAATCTCGAATTCCAGCGCCTGGTCGGCGGCGCTGCGCGCATAGTCGAGCGCGAGCACGCAGGCGAATGCGGTATTGCCGTGAGCGCCCGAGCGTACCGGGTAGGGCGACATGCGGACATAGTCGCCGAAGCGCTGCGCGAGCTCGGTGGCGAGCGGCGCGAGGGCACGCGACCAGCGCGACTTGAGCGCCAGGGCTTCCGCCTGCAGCTCGAGCAGCCACGCCCAGCCGTAGGGCCGCTCGAAAATACGGCCCGCCGGGCTGCGGAAGTAGGCGAGCTCCTGCTCTAGGGCTTGCGCGGTGAGATGCAGGTCGAAGGCATCGGCGATGGCTACCGCTTCGCGCGACACGGGGTAGAGGCGCAGGACGCGCATCAGCGCCCAGTGCATATGCACCGCCGAGTGCCAGTCGTAGCTGCCGTAGAACGCCGGATGCAGCCCGCGTTCGCGGAACTCTTCGCCCGGACCGCTCATCAGATGCTGCACATGCCTCGGGTATTCGCGGTCGATGTTGGCGAGCGCGACGCGCGCGAAGCGGCTGGCGAGCTCCGAGGTCAGCACCGTAACCGATATTAGCTAAAATGCCCCGATGCCACTCGACGTGATCGTGCTTGCCGCGGGTCAGGGCAAGCGCATGCGATCCGCGCTGCCCAAAGTACTGCATCCGCTGGGCGGCCGGCCGCTTCTGGCGCATGTGCTCGATGCAGCGCGCGCGCTGCACGCGCGCAACACCGTCGTGGTGCATGGCCACGGCGCCGAAGCGGTGCGCTCGGCGTTCGCCGACGCCGGTGTGCAATGGGTGCTGCAGGCCGAGCAGCTCGGCACCGGTCACGCCGTGCAACAGGCGCTGCCGCTCCTCGGCGGCGACGGCCAAGTGCTGATCCTGTACGGCGACGTGCCGCTGGTGCGCGTCGCCAATCTCGAGCGCCTGGTGCAATCCGCCGGCGACGGCGTGGCGGTGATGACCACCGAGATCGACGATCCGCGCGGCTACGGCCGCATCGTGCGCAATGGCTCGGGCCGCGTCGAGCGCATCGTCGAGGAAAAGGACGCGACCCCGCAGCAGCAGGCGATTCGCGAGATCAATGCCGGCCTGATGGCGCTCGATGCGCGCCGCCTCGCCGGCTGGCTCGCCAAGATCGGCAATCGCAACGCGCAGAAGGAGTACTACCTCACCGACGTGGTGACCCTCGCGGTGAAGGACGGCGTGCCAGTCAACGCGGTGAAAGTGCCCGATGCGAGCGAGGTGGCGGGCGTGAATTCGAAGCGCGAGCTCGCGGCGCTCGAGCGCGCGTTTCAGCTGCGGCAGGCCGAGCAGCTGCTGGACGCGGGCGTGAGCCTCGCCGATCCGGCGCGCATCGACGTGCGCGGCACGCTCGAGTGCGCAGCCGAGGTCGCCATCGACGTGAATTGCATCTTCGAGGGCCGCGTCGTGCTCGGCGAGCGCGTGCGCGTCGGGCCCAACTGCGTGCTGCGCAACGTCACGGTCGGCGCCGATAGCGAGGTGCACGCCTTCTCGCATCTCGAGGATTCGGAAATCGGCAGGCGCTGCCGCGTCGGCCCCTACGCGCGGCTGCGCCCCGGGTCGAGCCTCGCCGACGAGGTGCATATCGGCAATTTCGTCGAGGTGAAGGCGAGCCGCCTCGGCACCGCCTCGAAAGCGAACCATCTCTCCTATATCGGCGACGCCGAGCTCGGCGAGCGCGTCAACGTCGGCGCCGGCACCATCACCTGCAACTACGACGGCGCGGCGAAGCACCGCACTGTGATCGAGGACGACTGCTTCATCGGTTCCGACGCGACGCTGGTGGCGCCGGTGCGCATCGCGCGCGGCTCCTATATCGGCGCGGGCTCCACGATCAACAAGGACACCCCCGCCGGCCAGCTGACCGTGGCGCGCGCGCGGCAGGTTTCCATCGCGTCGTGGAAGCCGCCGACGAAGAAGAAGACCTAGCATGTGCGGCATCGTCGCCGCGGCAGGACGCCGCGACATCGTTCCGATCCTGGTCGACGGCCTGCGGCGGCTGGAATACCGCGGCTACGACTCTGCCGGCATCGCCGTCGTCAATGGCGAGAGCATCAAGCGCGTACGCGCCGCGGGGCGCGTCGCCGAGCTCGCCTCGCAAGTGAGCACGCAGCAGGTCGGCGGCCAGACCGGCATCGCGCACACGCGATGGGCGACGCATGGCGCGCCAACCGAGCGCAACGCGCATCCGCACATCTCGAACGACCTGGCCGTGGTGCACAACGGCATCGTCGAGAACCACGAGGCGATCCGCGAGCGCCTGAAGCGCGCCGGCTACGAGTTCACTTCGGATACCGACACCGAGGTGGTGGCGCATCTGATCGCCGAGCACCGCAAGTCGGCGGCGTCGCTCTTTGCCGCGGCGGTCAAGGCGATCGCCGAACTGCAGGGCGCCTTCGCCATCGCCATGGTTTCGGCGCGCGATCCCGATACGGTGGTGGTGGCGCGGCGTGGCCCGCCGCTGCTGCTCGGCGTCGGCGAAGGCGAAAACTTCGCCGCCTCGGATGTCTCGGCACTCGTCCCGGTGACGCGCCGTGTGGTCTATCTCGAGGACGGCGACTGCGCCGAGCTCCGGCCCACGGGCTATCGCGTCGTCGATGCGCGTGGCGCGCCGGTCGAGCGCAAGCAGCACCTGTCCGAGGTGAGCGACGAGGCGGTGGCGCTCGGACCCTACCGCCATTACATGCAGAAGGAGATTCACGAGCAGCCGGGCGCGCTCGCCAACACGCTGGAGGTGGTCACCGGCGCAGCCTCGCTGCAGCCGGGCCTGTTCGGCGCCGAGGCGCAGGCCTTGCTGCGCGACGCCGCCTCGATCCATATCGTCGCCTGTGGTACGAGCTTTCACGCCGCCCTCATCGCGCGCTACTGGCTCGAGGACATCGCCGGCGTGCCGACCCGCGCGGAGATTGCGAGCGAATACCGCTATCGGCGCTCGGTGCCCGATCCGAAGGGGCTGGTCGTCACCATCTCCCAGTCCGGCGAAACCGCCGACACGCTCGCCGCGCTGGAGCACGCCAAGTCGCTCGGCTACCAGGCCTCGCTCTCGATCTGCAATGTGCCCGAGAGCTCGCTGGTGCGCGCCTCGCGCCTGCGTTTCCTGACGCGTGCCGGGCCGGAGATCGGCGTCGCCTCCACCAAAGCATTTACCACCCAGCTCGCAGCGTTGTTCCTGCTGGCATTGGTGATGGCCAAGCTGCGCGGGCGTCTCGATGCCGATGTCGAGCGTGCGCACCTGCAGGCGCTGCGCCATCTGCCGGCGGCGATCAGCGAAGTGCTCGCCGTCGAGACGCAAGTGGCGCAATGGGCGGCGCGCTTCGCCGGCAAGGAGCACGCGCTGTTCCTCGGCCGCGGCATCCATTGGCCGATCGCCATGGAGGGCGCGCTCAAGCTCAAGGAAATTTCCTATATCCACGCCGAGGCGTACGCCGCGGGCGAGCTCAAGCATGGCCCGCTCGCGCTGGTCGACGCCTCGATGCCGGTGGTGGCGGTGGCGCCCTCCGACACGCTGATCGAGAAGCTGAAATCCAACCTGCAGGAAGTGCGCGCGAGAGGCGGCGAGCTCTATGTCTTCGCCGACAAGGGCGCGCATATCGCGGCCTCGGACGGCGTGCACGTCATCGAGCTCGGCGCGCACGCCGGACTGCTCTCGCCCATGCTGCACGTCGTGCCGTTGCAGCTGCTCGCGTATCACACCGCCCTGGCGCGCGGCACCGACGTCGACAAGCCGCGCAATCTCGCCAAGTCGGTCACCGTAGAATAAGCTTTCCCCTAGGGAGGAGGACTGCATGCGACTCAACTTGCTGGCGCTGCTTGCCTGCGCGGCGCTGTTTGCGGGCAACGCCCAGGCGCAGATCGAGATCCAGTGGTGGCATTCGATGGGCGGCGCGCTCGGTGATGCGCTCAACGGGCTCGCCAGCAAATTCAACGCCAGTCAGAAAGACTACAAGGTCGTACCGACGTTCAAGGGGACCTACCCCGAATCGATGACGGCGGCGATCGCCGCGTTCCGCGCCGGCAATGCCCCGCACCTGCTGCAAGTGTTCGAGGTCGGCACTGCCACCATGATGTCGGCCAAGGGCGCGATCGTTCCGGTGGCGACGGTGATGGCGAACGCCAAGGAACCCTTCGATCCGAAGGCCTACCTGCCGACGGTGAGCGGCTATTACACGGACCTGAAGGGCAACATGCTTTCCTTCCCCTTCAACAGCTCGACCGTGATGTTCTACGTCAACAAGGATGTCTTCAAGAAGGCGGGGCTGGATCCGAACAAGGCGCCGAAGACGTGGAAAGAGGTGGTGGCCGCGGCGGAGAAGCTCAAGGCGTCCGGGCAGCAGTGCACCTACACCACCAGCTGGCCGTCCTGGATGCACATCGAGAATCTCAGCGCCTGGCACAACGTGCCGATCGGCACCAAGCAGAACGGCATGGGCGGCCTGGATACGCAGTTCACCATCAATTCGCCGCTGCACGTGCGTCACATCGCGATGCTCGGCGACATGGCGAAGAAGGGCATGTTCACCTATGCCGGCCGCACCAACCAGGGCGATGCCAAGTTCTCGAGCGGCGAGTGCGCCATGTTCAGCGGCAGCGCAGGCGCGCAAGCCGGCATCAAGAAGGCCGCCAAGTTCGACTGGTCGATTAACTTCATTCCCTATCACGACGACGTCAAGGGCGCGCCGCAGAATTCCATCATCGGCGGCGCCTCGGTCTGGGTGATGGGCGGCAAGAAGCCCGAGGAGTACAAGGGCGTGGCGAAGTTCTTCGCTTTCCTGTCGCGGCCCGAGGTGCAGATGGATTGGCACACCACAACCGGCTACGTGCCGATTACCCAGGCTTCGTATGAGCTCACGCGCAAGTCCGGCTTCTATGACCAGAATCCGGGTGCGGACATGCCGGTGAAGCAGCTCACCAACAAGCCGCCGACGGAGAACTCCAAGGGCCTGCGCTTCGGCAATTTCGTGCAGGGACGCACGGTGATCGAGGAGGAGCTGGAGGCGGTGTTCTCGGGCAAGAAGGAAGCCAAGCCCGCGCTGGATGATGCGGTGAAACGCGGCAACGAAATCCTGCGCCAGTTCGAAGCGGCCAATAAGTAAGCCGCAATAACCCGTGGAAAAGCGGGTTCTGTTCCGGTCTGCGTGGCTGCCTTATGCGCTGGTGGCCCCGCAGATCGCGATCACCATCGTGTTCTTCTTCTGGCCCGCCACCCAGGCGGTCTGGTATTCGTTCCAGCTGCAGGACGCCTTCGGCCTGAAGTCGCAGTTCGTCGGCCTGCAGAACTTCAGCGCGCTCTTCAGGGATAGCAACTACCTCGAATCCTTCAAGGTCACAGCGCTCTTCAGCGTGCTGGTCGCGTTCTCGGGCCTCGCCATTTCGTTGCTGCTCGCGGCGATGGCCGACCGCGTGCTGCGCGGTGCGCTCGCCTACAAGACGCTGCTGATCTGGCCGTATGCGGTGGCGCCTGCGATCGCCGGTGTGCTTTGGGCGTTTCTCTTCGCGCCGTCGATCGGCATCGTCACTTACCTGCTGAAGGGCTTCGGTATCGAATGGAACTGGATCATCAAGGGCGACCAGGCGATGGCGCTGGTGGTCATCGCGTCGGTATGGAAGCAGATCTCGTACAACTTTCTGTTCTTCCTCGCCGGGCTGCAGTCGATCCCGAAGTCGCTGATCGAGGCCGCGGCAATCGACGGCGCGAGCCCCTCGCGCCGCTTCTGGACCATCGTCTTCCCGCTGCTCTCGCCAACCACCTTCTTCCTGCTGGTGATCAACATCATCTACGCGTTCTTCGACACCTTCGGCGTGATCGACGCCACCACGCAGGGCGGCCCGGCGCAGTCGACGCAGATCCTAGTCTACAAGGTGTACCACGACGGCGTGAAGGCGGCCGACCTCGGCGGCTCGTCCGCGCAATCAGTGATCCTGATGTTCATCGTCATCACGCTCACGGTGCTGCAGTTCCGCTTCATCGAGCGCAAGGTCCAATACTGACCATGGTCGAAAACCGGCCCTGGCTCACCTTCTTCTCCCACGCGGTGCTCATCGCCGGCGTCCTGGCGGTGGCGTTTCCGCTTTACGTCACGTTCGTCGCCTCGACGCTCACGCTCGAGCAGATCTTGCAGGTGCCGATGCCGCTCATCCCCGGAGATCAGCTGCTGCAGAACTACTCGCAGGTGCTCGGCGCCGGCAGCACCACCGGCTCGAGGGCCGCGGTGTCCTCGATGCTGGTGAACAGCACGGTGATGGCGCTCGTCATCCCGCTCGGCAAGGTGACGATTTCGATCATCTCGGCATTCGCGCTGGTCTATTTCCGCTTCCCGTTGCGCGGCTTGATCTTCTGGATGATCTTCGTCACCCTGATGCTGCCGGTGGAGGTGCGCATCATCCCGACCTTCAAGGTGATCGCGGACCTGGGCATGCTGAACACCTACGCCGGCCTCACGGTGCCGCTGATCGCCTCGGCCACGGCCACGTTCCTGTTCCGGCAGTTCTTCATGACGGTGCCAGACGAGCTGGCGGAAGCGGCGCGCGTCGACGGCGCGGGTCCGATGCGGTTCTTCTGGGACGTGCTGCTGCCGCTCTCCAAGACCACGATGGCGGCGCTCTTCGTGATCCAGTTCATCTACGGCTGGAACCAGTATCTGTGGCCGCTGCTCATTACGACCGACGAGTCCATGTACACCGTGGTGATCGGCATCAAGCGCATGATCGTCGGCAGCGACGCCGCCAATGAGTGGAACCTGATCATGGCGACGGCCATCCTGGCGATGCTGCCGCCGGCCCTGGTCGTGGTGCTGATGCAGAAATGGTTCGTCAAAGGTCTGGTGGAGACGGAAAAGTAATGGCGGCGCTCGCCTTCCGTGACGTCAGGAAAACCTACGCCGGCCTCGAGGTGATCCACGGTGTCTCCACCGACGTGGCGGACGGCGAGTTCGTGGTGATCGTCGGCCCTTCCGGCTGCGGCAAGTCGACGCTGCTGCGCATGGTCGCCGGCCTCGAGCAGATCACTTCCGGTGAGATCCGCATCGGCAGCCGCGTGGTCAACAACCTGGAGCCCAAGGATCGCGACATCGCGATGGTGTTCCAGAATTACGCGCTCTACCCGCACATGTCGGTGTACGAAAACATGTCCTACGGTTTGCGCATCAAGGGCTTCGCCCGGCAGGAGATCGACTCGCGGGTGCAGAAGGCCGCGGCCATCCTCGAGCTCAAGCCATACCTCGAACGCAGGCCGCGGCAGCTCTCCGGCGGCCAGCGCCAACGGGTGGCGATGGGGCGGGCGATTGTGCGCGAGCCGGCGGTGTTCCTGTTCGACGAGCCGCTCTCCAACCTCGACGCCAAGCTCAGGGTGCAAATGCGCGCCGAGCTGCAGTCGCTGCATCGCCGGCTGGGAACTACCAGCCTCTACGTGACTCATGATCAGGTGGAGGCGATGACGCTCGCGCAGCGCATGATCGTGATGAACGCCGGCCGCGCCGAGCAGATCGGCGCGCCGCTCGAGGTCTACGCCCGTCCGGCGACCACCTTCGTTGCGAGCTTCATCGGCTCGCCGCCGATGAACCTGATTCCGCAGGAGCGCGATGGGCGCAAAGTCCTGTTCGGCATCCGGCCCGAGCATCTCGAGCCCTGCGCCGAGGGAGACGCGCTGCTCACGCCCGAGATCGATCTGATCGAGCCGCTCGGCGCCGATACCCTGGTCTACGGCCACCTCGATGGCAAGGGTGTGCGCATCGCGGCCCGCCTGCACGCTTCCCTGCCGGCGCGCACCGGCCGCTTGCCGCTGCGCTACCGTCCGGCGGACGCGCATTACTTCGACGCGGAGAGCGGCGCGAGGATAGAGTGAAAATCGGCAAGCCGATTTTCAGCAACTGATGCTGAAGACCACGCCGTTCCACGAGCGCACCGCAGCGCTCTGCGCGAGCCATGCCTGGCGGCGCTGGGCGGGACACATCGTCGCGAGCTCCTACGAGCTCTCCCACGAGCGCGAATACCACGTGATCCGCGCGGCGGCGGCCCTCTTCGACGTTTCGCCGCTTTACAAGTACCTGGTGCGCGGCCGCGACGCGGCGCGCCTGCTGGACCTCGTCATCACCCGCAACGTGCTGAAGGCAAGCGTCGGCCAGGTCCTCTACACGCCGTGGTGCGACCACGCCGGCAAGGTGATCGACGACGGCACCGTGGCGCGCCTGGATGAACAGCTCTTCCGCATGACGGCGGCCGAGCCCAACCTGCGCTGGCTCGAGGACAACGCCGTCGGGCTGGACGTGGACATCGCCGACGTGTCGGACAGCATTGCGGCGCTCTCCCTGCAAGGCCCCGCCGCCGGGTCCATCCTCCAGTCGCTCGGAGCACCGCCGCTCAAGTATTTCCGCATCGCGCCCGCCACTCTGCGCGGCATCCCGGTCACTGTCTCGCGCACCGGCTATACCGGCGATCTGGGCTTCGAGATCTGGACCGATCGCGAGCACGCGCTCGCGCTGTGGGACGCGCTGATAGATGCCGGCCGCGGCCACGGCATCATGCCGGCCGGCATGCTGGCGCTCGACGTCGCGCGCATCGAAGCCGGCCTGATGCTGATCGACGTCGATTACGTCCCGGCGCGCAAAGCGTTCATCGACAGCCAGCTTTCTTCGCCCTTCGAGCTCGACCTCGCCTGGGCCGTGAACCTCGACAAGGAGCGCTTCATCGGCCGGCAGGCGCTCGCCGCCGAAAAGGAGCGCGGTGCCCAATGGCAGTTCGTCGGCATCGAGCTCGAGTGGAACTCCCTCGAGCGCCTGTACGCCGAGGTCGGCCTCGCCACGCGCTTGCCAGGCGCCGCCTGGCGCATGAGCGTGCCGCTCTACGCCGATGGCGAGCAGGTGGGCTACGCCACCAGCGGGGGCTGGTCGCCGCTACTCAAAAAGTACATCGCGCTCGCTCATTTGCGCTCGCCATGGAACGCCATCGGTACCGCGCTCGAAATGGAGATCACCGTCGAGCACCGCCGCAAGCGCGCCGGCGCCCGGGTGGTCAAGAAGCCGTTCTTCGACCCGCCCAGGAAGAGGGCATGAAGGCCTACGACGTCATCGTGGTCGGCGGCGGGCACAACGGCCTGGCCTGCGCTGCCTATCTCGCGCGCGCCGGCCGCAAAGTTTTGGTGCTCGAACGAAACGACCGCGTCGGCGGCGCCGCGATGAGCGAAGAGGTGTTTCCCGGCTTCCGCTTCTCGGTGTTCTCCTACGTGGTGAGCCTATTGCGCCCCGAGATCATCCGCGAGCTCGAGCTCGCGCGCCACGGCCTGCACATCCTGCCGCTCGAGAGCACGCTTACGCCGCTCGCCAACAACGACTACCTCGCGCAGTGGTCCGACCATGACCAGAATCGCCGCGAGCTGGCGCGCCACTCCCCGCGCGATGCCGAGGCATACGACGAATTCGGCCTGTTGCTCCACCGGATGGCGCGCGCCGTGAAGCCCCTGCTCTCGACCGCGCC
>DASWER010000073.1:0-1875 GCA_036394655.1 Burkholderiales bacterium | reverse complement strand
TTCGGGGCTGGGCGTCGAGAGCCTTGCAAAGCGCGATGGCGTCCTCCATCGCGAGGCGCGTTCCCGAGCCGATCGAAAAGTGGGCGGTGCGCAGCGCGTCGCCGATCAGCACCGTATTGCCGACCGACCAGCGCTGGTTTCTCAAATTGGGGAAGTGGCGCCAGATCGACTTGTTCGACACCAGGCGCTCGCCTTGCAACGTATCGGCGAACACATGCTCCAGATAGGCAAGGGTTTCTGGCTCGCCCATGCCGGCGAACCCGGCGCGCTCCCAGGTCGCAGGATCGCACTCGGCGACGAAGGTGCTCATGTCGGGCGCATGGCGATAGTGATGCGCGTTGAACGAGCCGTGCGCGTTGCGCACGAAGGTCTGCGTCAGCGTCGCGAAGCGGCGCCGCGTGCCGTACCAGGCGAACTTGTTGGTGCAATGGCTCAGAGTAGTGCCGAAATCCGCGCCGCGGCGCACGGCCGAGTTGGCGCCATCGGCCGCCACGACCAGGTCATAGCCTTCAATGCTTGAGACAGCGCGCTCGTATTCGGGCGCAATGCCGACGCTCACGGCCTGCTGCCGCAGCAAGCGCAAGAGATGCAGCCGCCCGATGGCGGCGAAGCCGATGCCGTCGATCACTACCGGTGTGCCGCGATGGACCACCGTAAGGTCGGTCCACGATTCCATCTGCGGTGTGATCAGCTCGAAGGTGGCGGGATCGTCGGCGCGCAGGAACTCGAGCGCCTTGTCGGAGAACACCACGCCGAAACCGAAGGTGGCGTCGGCCGGGTTCTGCTCGAGCACGCGCAGCTGCCAGTCCGGATGCTGGCGTTTCGCGAGATAGGAGAAGTAGAGCCCCGCCGGCCCGGCGCCGACCACCAGGATCTTCACTTCAGCTCCAGATGGCGCTGGCGGCGTCGACGCAGAGCTTGAGCTTGGCGCGCTCGTCGGCCTCGGTGACCGGGTTGCCGCCCATGGTGCTGGCGAAGCCACACTGCGGGCTGATCGCAAGCCGCTGCGGATCAACGTACTTCGCCGCCTCGTCGGCGCGCCGGCGCAGATCGTCGAGCTTTTCCAATTGCGGCGTCTTCGAGCTGACCAGTCCCAGCACAACGCCTTTGTCCCTGGGGACAAAGCGCAGCGGCGCAAATCCTCCAGCGCGCGGCGTGTCGAACTCGAGCAGGAAATGGTCGACGTTCGTCCGGGCAAAGAATTTCTCCGCGACCGAGTCGTAGCCGCCCTCGGAGAGATACATCCCTTTGTAGTTGCCGCGGCAGACGTGCACGCCGATCGCCATGCCTTTGGGCCTGTTTTGGACGGCCTGGTTGATCGCGTCGATGTACAGCTCGACCAGCCGGTCCGGGTCCTCGCCGGCTGCCTTCACCTTCTCGCGCGCCGCCGGATCGCAGAGGATGGCGACCGCCACCTCGTCGAGCTGCACATAGCGGCAGCCGGCGGCGCCGAGCTCGGCGAGCTCCGCCTGGTACACCTTGCCGAGGTCTGCGAAGAACCGAGCGGCATCACGATAGATCGAGCGATCGCCCCAATCGGTGAAGCGGTAGAAATGCATCGTCGAGGGTGCCGGCATGGTGATCTTCGCCATGCGTGCGGAGTGCTGTTTCACGAAGCGGAACTCGTCCAGCGTGATCGGCGCGCGACGGGAAACCTTGGCGTGCGCGTAAGGCGCGGTGAAATCGCTCTCGTGGCCCTGCTGGTCGTGGAACTTGAATACCGCGCTGCGCACATCCAGTCCGTCGGTCAGACGGACGAACTTCTCCCAGTACGAGATGCGGCGAAACTCGCCGTCGGTGACCACCTGCAGGCCGCAATCCTCCTGCAGGCGCACGACCTCGCGGATCGCCTCGTCCTGCGCGGCGCCGAGCTCG
>DASWER010000072.1:0-2743 GCA_036394655.1 Burkholderiales bacterium | reverse complement strand
GCCGCCAGCAAGTCCGGAAGATGGCGGTGGCAGGAAAGGCCGAAGTCGATCAGCGTCGCCTGGCCGCTCGCGCGGTAGAGGACGTTGGTGGCCTTGAGATCGAGATGGATCACGTCCTGGCGGTGGATCTCGTGCAG
This sequence comes from Burkholderiales bacterium, assembly GCA_036394655.1. Lineage (GTDB taxonomy): Bacteria > Pseudomonadota > Gammaproteobacteria > Burkholderiales > SG8-39 > SCGC-AG-212-J23. Next base: position 2,606 of record DASWER010000072.1, on the reverse strand, counting down.
CGCGATCGCCAGCGCGTGACCCAGCCGCGCGCTCTCCTCGGGCGGCAGCGGCGCGCGCCCGATCCAGCTGTCGAGCCGCGCGCCCTCGATGTACTCCATCACGAGGTACGGCGTGGTTTCCACGTCACCGTAGGCGATGAGCGTCGGATGGTTCGGGCTCTGCGCCAGCGTGCCTAGCACCTGGCGGCAGACTTCGAAGCTCACGACATTCGCGCTGCGCTCGCCCGCGCCGAGGCGCGGGATTTTCATGATCAGCGGAAGCGGCCCCTTCGGGCCGACCAGCCGGTAGATCGACGCCATGCTGCCGACGTGCATGCGCTCACCGAGGCGAAAGCCGTCGATCTCGCTGCCCGTCTCGGGTGCGCGCATCAGCTGCCCCGTTCGAGGCGCCTCGCGAGCCGCTCCGGCAGGCCCGCCGCACGGATCTTCTGCGCCGCGCTGCCATGGTCGTAGGGCACGCGGAAGAATGTGATTCTTGCGCGCGCCAGGTCGGCAAGCGCGTAGCACGCAGCAGTATTGCGATCGCGCGGCTGGCCGGCCGAACCGACGATCGCGAGCCACTGCCGGTGACGCGCGGTGGGGATCGGCGTACCGGGCACGGGATGGAACGGCATGGGATAGCCGCCGGCAACGGTGTAGTAGAGCTTCTGGTCGTGGACGTGGCCGCAGAAGATGATGCTCGCATCGGTCGCCTCGATGGATTGCGCCGCCTGCCGCCGCCCCGTGACGTAGGTCCAGCGCTCGGGCGCCGCGGCGCTGGCGTGCACGAACAGCCGATTTTCTTCCCGCACGATGAGCGGCAGCGCTTCCAGGAAATCGACCTGCCGCTTGCCCAGGCGCTTGCGCGTCCACGCGATCGCGGCCAGGGCCTGGAGGTTCATGCCGCGCACCTGGCGCCCGATCGCCGCGGCGTCGTGATTGCCGAGCACCACGATGGCGCCGCGCGCGGCATGCGCTTCGATAAGCTCCAGCACCGCGACCGGGTCGGCACCGTAGCCCACCAGGTCGCCGAGAAAGGCATGGCGCTCGGCACCGAGCGCCTTCGCATGGTCGAGGCACGCGGTGAGCGCCTCGAGGTTGCTATGGATGTCGGCGAAGAGCGCGAGCTTCAGCGCACCTGCCTCAGCTGCTCGAGGATGCCCGGGTTCTCGAGCGTCGACACGTCTTGAGTAATCTGCTCGCCCCTCGCGATCGAGCGCAGCAGGCGCCGCATGATCTTGCCCGAGCGGGTCTTCGGCAGGTTGTCGCCGAAGCGGATGTCCTTCGGCTTGGCGATCGGACCGATCTCCTTGCCCACCCAGTCGCGCAGCTCTTTGGCGATCTTCAGCGCCTCGTCGCCCGTGGGCAGCGAACGCTTGAGCACGACGAACGCGCATACCGCTTCGCCGGTCAGGTCGTCGGGCCGCCCGACCACCGCCGCTTCCGCGACCAGCACGGTATGCGCGACCAGCGCGGATTCGATCTCCATCGTGCCCAGGCGATGGCCGGAGACGTTCAGCACGTCGTCGATGCGCCCGACGATGCGGAAGTAGCCGTCCTCGTCGGTGCTCGCACCGTCGCCCGCGAGATAGAGCTTGCGCTTGAAGTCATCAGGCCAGTAGGTCTTGACGTAGCGATCGGGATCGCCCCAGATCGTGCGCAGCATTGCCGGCCACGGCCGCTTGATCACCAGGATGCCGCCTTTGCCCTTCCCTACTGGATGCCCGGTTTCATCCACGATGTCGGCAAAGATTCCCGGCAGCGGCAGCGTCGCGGAGCCCGGCTTGGTGGGGATTGCGCCCGGCAACGGCGAGATCATGTGGCCGCCGGTCTCGGTCTGCCACCAGGTATCGACGATCGGGCAGCGGCCGCCGCCAATGTTCTCGTGATACCAGATCCACGCCTCGGGGTTGATCGGCTCGCCCACCGTGCCGAGGATCCTCAAACTGGAGAGATCATATTTCTTCGGCAGATCGCCACCCGCCTTGATGAGCGAGCGAATCGCCGTGGGAGCCGTGTAGAACACGTTCACCTTGTGGTCCTGGATGATCTTCCAGAAGCGGCCCGCATCCGGGTAAGTCGGCACGCCTTCGAACACCACCTCGGTGGCGCCCACCGCGAGCGGCCCGTAGGTGATGTAGCTGTGGCCGGTCACCCAGCCGACATCGGCGGTGCACCAGAAGACGTCGCTCGGCTTGTGGTCGAACACCCACTTCATCGTCAGCGCGCACCACAGGAGATAACCGCCGGTGGAATGCTGGATGCCCTTGGGCTTGCCCGTGGATCCGGACGTGTAGAGGATGAAAAGCGGATGCTCCGCGTTGACGAAGGTCGGCTCGCAGGTGTCCGGCTGTCCCTTGATCGCGTCATCCCACCAGAGGTCGCGCCCGGGGCTCATCGGCACCTTGCTGCCCGAGCGCTTGTAGACGAAGACGCTCTTGATCGCCTCGCAGCCGCCCATGGCGAGCGCCTCGTCCACCACGGGTTTCAGGGGTATTTCTTTCCCGCCGCGAAACTGCCCATCGGCGGTGATCACCGCAATCGCGCCCGCGTCGATGATGCGTTCCTGCACGCTCTTCGCCGAAAAGCCGCCGAACACGACCGAATGCGTTGCGCCGATACGCGCG
>DASWER010000071.1:0-2841 GCA_036394655.1 Burkholderiales bacterium | reverse complement strand
AGCGGCGGACGTGCAGAAGCTGCTGTCCGACGCCACGCAGCGCATCCTCTCCAAGCGCGGCAGCGCGGTGGTCGATGCGCGCACCAACACGCTGTTCGTGCAGGACACGCCGAGCCGGCTCGAGGAGGTGCGCAAGCTGCTCGCCAAGATCGACATCCCCGTGCGCCAGGTGATGATCGAGGCACGCATCGTCGAGGCGAACGAGACCTTCAGCCGCAACCTCGGGGCGCGCTTCGGCGTCATCGAGCGCGGCAGCGGCCGCACGCTCGGCAGCGCGAACATGACGGTGGGTGCTGAGCTCGGGAACACCGGCCAGGCCGCCGGGCTGGTCGCCGGTACGCCGTCGTTGACCGGGCCGGGCCTGCAGTCGAGCTTCCCGGCCAATGGCCTGAACGGCTTCAGCGCCGGGCAGTTCTCGTTCGTCCTGTTCAACGCCGCCGCGACGCGTGTGCTCAGCCTGGAGATCTCGGCGCTGGAAGCTGACGGCAAGGGCAAGATCATCGCCAGCCCGCGCGTCCTGACCGCGGACCAGGTCGAGGCGCTCATCGAGCAGGGCACGGAGATTCCCTACCAGCAGGCCACTTCGTCGGGCGCCACCGCGGTGTCCTTCCGCAAGGCCAACCTTGCGCTCAAGGTGAAGCCGCAGATCACGCCCGACGGCAACGTCACCATGACGCTCGACGTGAACAAGGATCAGCCCGGGGCGACGACGCCCGCCGGGGTGCAGATCAACACCAAGCACGTCAAGACCGAGGTGCTGGTCGAGAACGGCGGCACGGTGGTGATCGGCGGCATCTACGAGCAGAACGACCGCACCGACGTGACGAAGATCCCGCTGCTCGGCGACCTGCCGGTGGTCGGCTGGTTGTTCAAGAACACCACCTTTTCGACCGGGAAGACCGAACTCCTGGTGTTCATCACGCCGCGCATCGTGAACGAACGCCTCACCATTCGATAAGCGCGCGCTTCCCGCCGGCTTCGCCGCGCCTGCGGCCGGGAGACCCCCGGCCGTTTTTGTTCCTACAATGCCGTCATGAAACCCCCGGGCAGCCTGTATCTCGTCGGCATGATGGGCGCCGGCAAGACCACGGTAGGGCGGCTGCTGGCGCGGCGCCTCAAGCTGCGCTTTTACGACTCGGACCATGAGATCGAGCGGCGCTGCGGGGTGAAGGTGCCGCTGATCTTCGATATCGAAGGCGAGGCCGGCTTTCGCGCGCGCGAAAGCCAGGTGCTGGCGGAGCTCACCGCGCTCGACAGCGTGGTGCTGGCTACCGGGGGCGGCACCGTGCTCGCCGAAGAAAATCGCCGGCGGCTCGCCGCCGGCGGCACCGTGGTCTATCTGTGCGCGCAGCCCGAGGACCTCTACGAGCGCGTGCGCCAGGACCGCAACCGCCCGCTGCTCGCCACCGCCGATCCGCTCGCGCGCCTGCGCGAGCTTTTCGTGCAACGCGATCCGCTCTATCGCGCCGTTGCCGACCACGTGGTCGATACCGGCCGGCAGACCGTGCAGAGCCTTGCGCGCGCCCTCGTCGACCAGCTCGCCGATCGATGGAAAGCCTCAGCGTAGCCCTCGGCAGCCGCTCGTACCCGATCCATATCGGCGCGGGTCTCATCGATCAGCGTGCGCTGTACGGCCCGCATCTGCGGGGCAGCGCGGCCATCGTTACCAACGAGGTCGTGGCGCCGCTTTATCTGGCGCGCGTGCGCGCAGCGCTCGAGTCTTCGGGCGCGCGCGTCGCGCAGGTGGTGGTCGCCGACGGCGAGCAGGCGAAGGGATGGCCGACGCTGGACCGGGTGATCGATGCGCTGCTTGCGGCGCGTCTGGGGCGCGATGCGCTCATCGTTGCGCTCGGCGGCGGCGTCATCGGCGATCTCGCCGGCTTCGCCGCTGCGGTCTACCAGCGCGGCGTCGTCTTCGTCCAGGTGCCGACCACGCTGCTGGCGCAGGTCGACTCCTCCGTCGGCGGCAAGACCGCGATCAACCATGCCCGCGGCAAGAACCTGATCGGCGCCTTTCATCAACCGAGCGCGGTGATCAGCGACATCGCCACGCTCGACACGCTGCCCGACCGCGAGCTGCGCGCGGGACTTGCGGAGGTGATCAAGCACGGCGCGGCGCTCGATGCGCCGTTTTTCGATTGGCTCGAGCGCAATGTCGAGAAACTCCTGGCGCGCGATCGCGCTGCGCTGGTGCATGCCGTGCGGCGCTCCTGCGAGCTCAAGGCCGCTGTGGTTTCCGAGGATGAGCGTGAGACCGGCGTGCGAGCCCTCCTCAATCTCGGCCATACCTTCGGCCACGTCATCGAGACGGCCACGGGCTTCGGCCCCTGGCTCCATGGCGAGGCAGTTGCTGCCGGGATGGTGATGGCCGCGGAGCTCTCGACGCGCGCCGGCCTGCTTGCCGCAGGCGATGCCGAGCGCGTCAAGCTCTTGATTCGGCGCGCCGGCTTGCCCACGAGCGGACCGAAGCTCGAGCTCCGGATCTGGCGCGAGCTCATGGCGCTCGACAAGAAAAGCGCGGCTGGCCGGGTGCGCTTCGTGCTGCTCGAAGGCTTGGGCCGCGCGAAGCTCCAGGCCGGCATAGACGAGCGATTGGTGGACGAGGCCATTGCAGCGACTTCGGCCGCTGCAGTGCAGTAAGCCTTGTAGCACGCGGACTACATGGGTATATTCAAAGACCGACCTATACTTTTTGTGCATAGCCGCATGGGCTTCGAGCCCCAGGGCCTCTACCACCCCCAAAACGAGCACGACGCCTGCGGCGTAGGCTTCGTCGCGAATATCAAAGGCCGCAAGTCGCACACCATCGTCGAGCAGGGACTGACGGTGCTGCGCAACCTC
>DASWER010000070.1:0-6235 GCA_036394655.1 Burkholderiales bacterium | reverse complement strand
GTCGACTCGAGCGTGATTCCCGGGCTTTCGGCCGTGTCGTCCCCGGTGCTGCAGTGGAACGGCGAAGCCGCCGCCACCGTGACGCTCATCGGCCTCGACCACGAACTGGCGAAAGCGAGCCACCCCGCGGCGGCTGCGCTGCGCAAGCTCTGCGACCGCCTGTCGAAGGACTTCGGCGCACATTTAAAGGAGGCGGCATGAAGCTCGTCACTTTCGAAGTCGATGGCCGCTCCCGCGCCGGGCGCCTGGAAGGCGAATCGATCGTCGAACTCGGCGGCAGCATCAAGGAGATCCTCGCGAGCGGTGCGCTCGAACGCGCGCGCGAAGCCACCGGTGCGCGCCATGCGCGCAAGGCGGTGAAGCTGCTCGCGCCGATTCCCGATCCGGGCATGGTGCTCTCGGTCGGCATGAACTACCACGAGCACCTGAAGGAGATGAAGACGCCGGTGCCGGAGAAGCCGGCCGCGTTCACCAAAAGCGTGGCGAGCATCATCGCGACCGGCCAGCCGATCAAGGTGCCGAAGTCGAATCCCGGCATGCTCGACTGGGAAGGCGAGTTCAGCGTCGTCATCGGCAAACTGTGCCACGCGGTCAAGGCGGCCGAGGCACTCGACTATGTCGCCGGCTACACGCTGGTCAACGATGTCTCGGCGCGCGACTGGGTGATGCCGATCTTCTCCGCCACCGGCACCATGGGACCGATCCATGCGTGGGAGCACAACCTGCTCGGCAAGATGTTCCCGACCTTCTGCCCGATGGGGCCGTGCATCGCGACCAAGGACGAGCTGCCAGATCCGAACAACGTCCACATCGAGACCAGGCTGAACGGCCAGCGGATGCAGTCGGCGAACACCGACGATCTGGTGTTCACGGTGGCGCAGCTCATCGAGTACTACTCGCAGTTCTATCTTTTCCGGCCCGGCGACGTCATCACCACCGGCTCGCCGAGCGGCGTCGGCTTCGGCCGCAACCCGAAAGTCTTCATGAAACCGGGCGACGTGGTCGAGGTCGAGGTGAAGCAAATTGGCATCCTCAGAAACCCGATAGAGGCATAGACCCATGGAATTCGGCTATTTCACCCTGAGCGACAACCACTATCCCAACAACGCGCGCTCGGCGAACCAGTTCGTGCTCGAGATCCGCGAGCAGGCGATCCTCGCCGACAGGATCGGCATGCACTCGGCCTGGATCGGCGAGCACCACTTCGACTCGCTCGGCGTCAACTCGCGGCCCGACCTGCTGCTCGCGAACATCGCGTCGCAGACCAAGAACATCCGCCTTGCGCCCGCGGTGACGGTGCTGCCGCTGCATCACCCGGTGCATATCGCGGAGGCGTGGGCGACGCTCGATCTCCTTTCCGGCGGGCGGGTCGACTTCGCCACCGGCCGCGGCTACGACCGCAAGGAGTACGCGCCCTTCGGCGCCGATTTCTTCGCCTCCGCCGAGATCTTCGAAGAGGGCATCGATGTGCTGCTGAAGGCCTGGAACTCGCCCGGCCCCTGGTCGCACAAGGGCAAGTTCTACGACATCCCGGAGATGTCGATCACGCCCAAGCCGGTGCAGAAGCCCCTGCCCTTCTACGTCGCGTCGTTCTCGAAGACCAGCATCGACATCGCGGCGAAGCGCGGCCTCAACATCATCTACGCGCCGTTCGCCGCCGGCATGATCTTCGGCGGCATCGACAAGGCGGTCGACGCCTATCGCGAGGCGTGCGTAAGAGCGGGCAGCAAGCCCGGCCGCGCGATGTGCAGCTACTTCATCTTCATCGCCGACGACGCGAAGAGCGAGGACTACGGCCGCCAGAGCCAGCTCGACTACTTCAACCACTGCGTGATCCGCGCCATCCCGAACAAGCCGGAGGAAGCGCCGCCGACCATGCAGTACTTCATGAAGATCACCGAGATCCTGCGCAACATGAAGAAGGAGAACCTCACCGACCGCTCCATCCTGCTCGGCCGGCCCGACCAGATCATCGAGTCGCTGAAGAAGGTCGAGAAGGCCGGCATCGAGGAAGTGATCCTCTACTTCAACGTCGGCAACAAGCCGCACAACATGGTCAAGGAGCAGATGCACCGGTTCATGCAGGAGATCGCGCCGCATTTCCAGGGCAAGCACCTGCAACGCATGAAACAGGCCGCCTGATGGGTCGGTTCGCGCTTTTCGCGCTCGTGCTGCTGTTCGCGGCGGCGGCGCGCGCCGAATCGATGGACGAGCTCTACGCCGCGGCGCGCCAGGAGGGCGTGCTCGCGTTCTATGCCGGCGGCCCCACGGCTCCGTGGGAAGCCTTCAGCAAGGACTTCAGCGCGCGCTATCCAGGCATCAAAGTGAGCATTACGGGAGGTTTCAGCAACGTGCTCGATCGCCAGATCGACGCGCAGCTTGCGGCCGGCAAGCTCGAGACCGACCTGGCAATCTTCCAGACGCTGCAGGACTTCGTGCGCTGGAAAAAGGAAGGCGCGCTGCTCGGCTTCAAGCCCGACGCCTTCGACAAGGTCGACCCGAGCTTCCGCGATCCGGACGGTGCCTACATCGCAGTCCAGGTGATCGCGCACGTCTATGCCTATAACCCCCAGGTGGTCCAGCCGGCGGACGTGCCGAAGTCGGCGCTGGACTTTCTGAAGCCGGTGTTCCGCGGCAAGGTGGTCGCCGCCTATCCTGCGGACGACGACGCCACGCTGTACGCGTTCTATAGCGTAGTCGGCAAATACGGCTGGCAGTACATGGACAAGTACATGGCCAACCAGCCGACCTTCATCCAGGGGCATCTCGGCGCGCAACGCAGCATCTCGAGCGGCGAGAACTGGGTGACGCTGGACGCGCTGCCGCAGATCAGCATCGTCGAGAAGCGTGCCGGCAAGCCGCACGAAATCGCGTTTCCGCAATCCGACCCGCTGCCGATCTGGCCCCTGACCGCCGCGATCTTCAAGGCGGCGCCGCATCCGAATGCGGCCAAGCTGTTTCTCGCCTGGTACCTGGAACCGGACCAGCAAAAGCGCATCGGCACCTGGTCGCCGCGCCAGGACGTGGAGCCGCCGTATGGCTGGAAGCCGATCCTTTCGTACAACGTCGTCAACAACTACCGCGAATTCCTGACCAACGAGAAACAGCTCGAGGAATTGCGCCGTCGCTTCGAGGCCTATACCGGACCGGTGAAGAACAAGGGCGGAGTGCGCTGATGTGGGAAGAAGTCGTCGCGCGCGAGAAGGCGCAGCACGATGCGCGCGACTTCCGCAGCGCGCTCGGCTGCTTTGCCACCGGCGTGTGCCTGGTCACCGCGCTCGCGCCGGACGGCAAGCGCGTCGGGCTGACGGCCAACTCCTTCAGCTCGGTGTCTCTGGATCCGCCGATGGTGCTCTGGAGCCTGGCGCGCAGCGCCTCGAGCGCGCCGGTATTTCGCGATGCCGAGTACTTCGCCATCAACGTGCTCGCCGCCGGCGACGAGGCGCTCTCCAATCATTTCGCCAAGCCAGGCGCGGACAAGTTCGCCGCCTTTGCCGAGCGCTTCACCGACGGCCTCGCCGGCGTGCCGCTGCTGCAAGGCGCGGTGGCGAGCTTCGAGTGCCACAGCCGGCACCGCTATTACGGCGGCGATCACATCATCCTGATCGGTGTCGTCGAGCGCTACAGCCACACCGATCGCAAGCCGCTCGTCTTTTGCCGGGGAGGCTACGCATGAGCAACCGCATCCTGACCACCCACGTCGGCAGCCTGCCGCGGCCGCACGACCTGCTCGACCTGATGAAGGCCAAGCTCTCCGGCCAGGACGTCGACAACGCTGCCTACGAGCGGCGCGTGCGCCAGGCGGTGATGGACATCGTGAAGCAGCAGAAGGAGTGCGGCATCGATGTCGTCACCGACGGCGAGCAATCCAAGCCGGGCTTTTTCTCCTACGTGCGCGAGCGGATGGTCGGCTTCGAGCCCAAGCCGGGGCGTAAGCTCGGCCTGTTCAAGGCAGAGACCGCGGCCTTCCCGGAGTACTACGCGCAATACTTCAAGGATGCGATGCTCGGCGGCACGATCCTGCCTTTCGTGCCGCTGGTGTGCACGGGACCGGTCAGCTATCGCAACCTCGAGCCGCTGAAGCGCGACATCGACAACCTCAAGGCGGCGCTCGCCGCGAGCGGCGCGAAAAGCGCGTTCATGCCGGCCATCGCACCAAGCGGCGTCGGACTCAACGACTACTACAAGAGCGAGGAGGAATACTTCCACGCCGTCGGCGCGGCGCTGCGCACCGAGTACCAGGCGATCGTCGATGCCGGCCTGACGCTGCAGGTCGACGATCCGTTCCTCTGCGAAATGCTGATCGACCCGGATCTCGATGCGAAGCAAAAGCGCAAGACCGCCTGGATGTACGTCGAGGTGATCAACCAGAGCCTGAAGGGCATCCCGGCGGAGAAGGTGCGCTTCCATACCTGCTACAGCATCAATGAGGGACCGCGCATCCATGACGCGCCGATGTCCGAGGTCGCGCCCTACATGCTGAAGATCAACGCCGGCGCCTACAGCTTCGAGTACGGCAACCCGCGCCACGAGCACGAGCACCATGTCTGGGAGCGGCTCAAGTTCCCGGACGGCAAGAAGCTGATCCCGGGCATGATCATGCACGCGGTCAACATCGTGGAGCATCCCGAGCTGATCGCCGAGCGCCTCGCGCGCTTCGCGAATGCCGTCGGCCGCGACAACATCATGGCCGGCGCCGACTGCGGCTTCTCTTCACAGGCGAACTACCGGCCCGAAGTCCATCCGACGGTGATGTGGGCGAAGTTCGAGGCGATGCGCGAAGGCGCCGACCTCGCCGCTAGGCAACTGTGGAAGAAGCCTGCCACGAAAGCCAAGCGGGCGAAGGCCAAGGGGAAGAAAAAATGAAACTCGTCGCGGCGGTACTTGCATTCGGTGTGAGCGCGCCGCTGTACGCGGCGGACAAGCTCACGCTCGGCTTCATGACCACGCTGTCGGGCCCGGCTGCGGTGGTCGGCAACGACATCCGCGACGGCATGCGGCTCGCGCTCGATCACCTGAACAATCGCGTCGGCGGCCTGCCGACCAGCGTGCTTATCGAGGACGACCGCCAGAAGCCCGAGGTGGCGATCGAGCTGGCGAACAAGTTCATCCGCCAGGACCGCGCCGATGCGCTGATCGGCTTCATGTTCTCGAACATCCTGCTCGCCGCTTACCAGCCGATTGTGCAGTCCGAGACGGTGCTGATCAGCTCCAACGCCGGTCCCTCGCAGATCGCCGGCAAGGACTGCTCGAAATACTTCTTCTCCACTTCGTGGCAGGGCGACAGCTGGGCCGAAGCGATGGGCGCCTATCTCACGAAGAAGGGCGTCGACAACATCTACCTCCTGGCGCCCAATTACGCCGCCGGCAAGGACGTGCTCGCGGGCTTCAAGCGCTTCTACAAGGGAAAGATCGCCGGCGAGGTGTACACCGGGCTCGGCCAGATGGATTTCTCCGCCGAGCTCGCCCAGCTGCGCGCGTCGAACGCGTCGGCCGTGTTCGCGTTCTTTCCCGGCGGTCTTGGCATCAACTTCGTGCGGCAGTACTCGCAAGCGGGACTTAAGGACAAGTTTCCGCTCTACACCTCCTACACCATCGACAACACCACCCTGCCGGCGATCGGCGAGGACGCGGTCGGCACCATCCGCACCTCGTTCTGGAACGAGGACTCGACCAATCCGGCGGCGGCGCGCTTCGTCGGGGATTTCCAGAAGAAGTACGGCCGGCCGCCTTCCGAGTACGCGGTGCAGGCCTACGACACCATCATGCTGCTCGACGGCGCGGTGCGGGAAGTGAAGGGCAAGGTCGAGGACAAGCCGGCCTTCCTCGCCGCGCTGAAGAAAGCCAGCTTCAAGTCGCTGCGCGGCAACTTCCGTATCGGCAACAACGGTTTCCCGATCCAGGATTACTACGTCGGGCGAGTCGTCAAGGAAGACGGCAAGGTGCGCATGAAGACCGACGAGCTGGTGCTCAAGGATCACGGCGACGCCTACGCCGCGCAATGCCCGCTGCCATGAGTGCGCTCAAGCTCAAGTTCCTGTCGCATGGAACGCTCGAGTCCCGCGAGCTGGAAAAATCCAGGCAGTTCTACGCCGAGTGCCTCGGCCTGGAGACGATTCGCACCAGCCCGCACTCGCTGATGATCCGGCTCGGAGGCGACAACACCATCGCGGTGGTGCAAAACCCGAAGAAGAACGCGATGGCGCTGCTCAACCACAACGGCCTCGATGTCGCC
>DASWER010000069.1:0-2386 GCA_036394655.1 Burkholderiales bacterium | reverse complement strand
GCCGCGAGCGCTTTCCATTGCGCGATGCGCTCGCGCCCGTGGAGCGCGACCAGGCAGTCGAGCTGCGCATCCAGCGTCGCGCGGTCGCTGAGGAAGTGCCGATATTCATCGAGCAGCAGCGTCACCCGCGTGGCGAGATCGGTGTCCAGCGTGACGCAGCGCGAGCCGCGCATGCGCGCAATCAGCGCCTCCGGCACCTGGAGCTGGCCGATCTTCTTCGACTCGCCCTCGACGAACACCGGCCGCGCGCGATCGAGCTTCTGCAGTCGCTCGAGCAGCTGGCTCTCGAACCATTTCTGGGAGGGCTGCGGCTCGCCGGGCAGGCCGCCGAGCACCGAGCCGCGATGCGCGGCGAGCGCCTCGAGATCGAGCGCTTGCGCGCCGGCTTTGGCGAGCGCGGTCAGAAAGCGGCTTTTGCCGCTGCCGGTGGGGCCATGCACCACGATGAAGTCGATTTCCGCCGGCACGGTGGCGAGCGCCTCGACCACCCAGCGCCGGTAGGCGCGGTAGCCGCCTTCGAGCGTCTCGGCCGGCCAGCCGATCTCGCGCAGGATGTGCGCCATCGCGCCGGAGCGCTTGCCGCCGCGCCAGCAGTAGACCAGCGGGCGCCAGGCTTTGTCCTTGGTGCTGAAAAGCTGCGCGACATGGCGCGCCACGTTTTCCGCGACCAGCGCGCCGCCGAGCTTCTTCGCCTCGAATGCCGACGCCTGTTTATACAAAGTGCCCACTTCAGCGCGTTGGGCGTCATCGAGCACCGGCGCAGAAACCGCGCCGGGAATATGGTCGAGCGCATACTCGGCGGGCGTGCGCGCGTCGATGATTGCGTCGAAGTCCTTGAAATCCATGCAGGCCTAATATAACGTCGCAGGTCCCGATGTTCATCCTCCCGCGCCTCATTTCCACGAGCTGTCGCTCGCTTGCCGCCATGATCGGCTGCAGCGTGAGCGGTGGCCGTCGCGGGCGCGGCGGGCAATCGGGCAGTCCCGACGATGCGGCAAGCGCCAACCCACCGGTCGCGCTCCGCCGTCGTCGTTCCCAGGAGCGATCCCATGAATCGTAGACATTTCCTGCAGTCCGCCTCCGCCGCAGCCCTCGCCCAGTCGCTCAGCTTGCGCGCCGCATTCGCGCAGGACGGCTGGCGCACGTTCGAGACCGTGACGCGCGTCGATGTGAAGGACTCTTTCGGCGTGGCGCGTGCCTGGGTGCCGCTGCCGCTCGAGGCGGACAGCAACTGGCAAAAGACCATCGGCTCGAGCTGGAGCGGCAACGCTTCGCAGGCGCAGATCCTGCACGACGGCAAATACGGCGTGGCGATGCTCTACGCCGAGTGGCCGGCGCGCGAGGCCAACCCGTACCTCGAGGTGACGAGCCGCTTCATGACGCGCGACCGCGCGGTGGATTTCTCTCGTCCCGACCGTTCGCTCGACCTGTCCGGCGCCGATCGCAAGTTCTTCACGGCGCCCACCGAGCTGATCCCGACCGACGGCATCGTGCGCAAGACCGCGCTCGGCATCACGAAAGGCGCGAAGACCGATGTGGACAAGGCGCGCGTGATTTACGAATGGATCGTGGATAACACTTTCCGCGACCCCAAGACCCGCGGCTGCGGCGTGGGCGACGTGAAGTCGCTGCTCGAGAGCGGCAACCTCGGCGGCAAGTGCGCCGATCTCAACGCGCTCTACGTCGGCCTGGCGCGCTCGGTCGGCGTCCCGGCGCGCGATGCGTATGGCATCCGCGTGGCGCCCTCCAGGTACGGCTACAAGAGCCTGGGTACCGGCTCGCCGAACATCTCGAAGGCGCAGCATTGCCGCGCCGAATTCTTCGCGCGCGGCTACGGCTGGGTGCCGGTCGATCCGGCCGACGTGCGCAAGGTGGTGCTCGAGGAACCGCCGGGCAACCTGCCGGTCACGGATGAGAAGGTGCTCGCGGCGCGCAAGCGCCTGTTCGGCGGCTGGGAGATGAACTGGCTTGCCTACAACATGGGGCACGACGTCAAGCTCCCGCATGCCAACAAGGCGCCGAAGCTGCCGTTCCTCATGTACATCAACGCCGAGGCCGACGGCGAGCTGCGCGACCAGCTCGAGCCCGATTCAGTGAAGTACGCCATCGCGTCGAAGGAGATCAGCGTCTAGTGCTGCACGCGCTCGCCGCGGCGCTGCTTGCGGTCGTATCGCTCACCACCGGCGCCGCGGAGCTCAAGCGTTGGGACGGCGGCGCGACGCCGCCGCTCGCGCTGGAGGATCTGTCGGGCAAGCAGCACGACCTGGGCGCTTATCGCGGCAAGGTGGTGCTGGTGAATTTCTGGGCCACCTGGTGCGAGCCCTGCCGCGCCGAGATGCCCTCGATCGACCGCCTGCGCAATTCGCTCAAGGGCAAGCCGTTCGAG
>DASWER010000068.1:0-4474 GCA_036394655.1 Burkholderiales bacterium | reverse complement strand
CGGGAGCGAGGGGTCGGCGTCGGAAATAGCGTGAGCTTGCCGCTCTGCGCGTCGATGCGGCCCACATTCTCGCCGCCGAAGTCCATGAAGAAGATGTTGTTCTTCGAGTCGGCGTAGATGCCGTACACCGAGTGCGGGCCTTTCATGTTCTCGTAGGGCTTCCAGGTTTCCCACTTGCCCGTATTCATGTCGAGACGGTGCAGGCCCGGAATGCCGGCATCGTTGATCCAGAGCTTGTTGTCCACCGTCCAGCGCTGCGGCCCGACCATCGACTGCTGCGTGTGCTCGTTCAGGCGCTCCTTCGGCAGAGGGTAGGCGGTGAACTTCTGGGTCTTGCGGTCGAACTTCACCGCGCCGGACTGGAACATGTGCGACAGCCACAGGTTGCCCTGAGGATCGACCTCGAGGTCGAGCGTGCCTTTGGGCAAATCGGGACGCTGCACCGGGATCGGATATTGGGTGTACTGCAAAGTGCGCGGATCGAAGCGCCCGAGGAACTGTTCGTCGAACATCGAGAACCAGACGATGCCGTCCGCGTCGACGATCGCGTCGTGCGGCATCAGCGGCCTTCTCGGCAGCTGGTACTCGGTGATCACCACGCGCGTGCTCTTGCCGGTGACGCGCGGCAGCGTCTGCAGCGTGTACGACCAGGCGCCGGAGCTCTTGTTGACAGTGGCGAGATACTGCGCGTCGCGCTCGATGTTCGGGCCGAAGTCGCGCATCGGGTCGCGCGCGACCAGGCGCACCTGCGGACGCTCGACGTGGCTGTTGTTGGCGTAGCCCGCCATGCGCTTCATCACCTGCATGAAGCCCGCGGCGTCGTGATTCGAGTTGGCGACGCGCTCGAGCGTGTGGCAGCCGACGCAGCCGTAAAGGAATTTCTTCTGGTCGCTGGTGCCCGGAAAGCTCTGCAGCCATTCCGCGTTGGTGAGCTGCGCGCTCAGATCCTGCGCCTTGCGCAGCCGCAGCTCGATCGGCGCCGTCGCACCGTTGGCGATGTCAGCAGTGACCGAATTCTCCAGCTCGTAGCCGCTGGCGCGGATGCGCAGCGCATAGCTGCCCGGCTCGAGCCGCTCGCCGGGGAAGCTGTAGCGGCCGTCGGCACCGCTCACCACGCTCACCGTGACCGGCGAGCCGGCTTTGCGGGCGCTGACCACCACGCCTTCCATCGGGCCTTCGGCGGACACCACCCGCCCGGCGAGCTGGGCATGGGCAGGCAATGCGACGTTGCAACCTAAGAGAAATACCGCAAGCGTGGTCCGCATGACCCCCTCCTCCATCGATTCGCGCGATGCTATACCGGTTTACGTAACGCGAATGCGATGGCTGTCGCCGGCCCGCTACGTCGCCCCTTGCTGACCGGAGCATCGTAAATATTCCAAGCCCATAGTACTGTGACGCCTCTGTGATACAGCGCACTTTTCTTTGCGTGGTCGCTAGCGCCCTGGCCGGCTGCTCCTCGATGCTGCCGAAGTCGAAGGAGACCTCCGGCGCGCCCGGCAGCGCCTGGCAAAGCTACCAGGACGCGCAGGAGACCTTCGACAAGATCGTGCCGGGCAAGACCACCACGGCCGAGCTTGCCCAGATGAAGCTCGATCCGCGCGCCAATCCGAACATCACCATCCTGCCGCGCTACGAAGTGATGCAGCGCTTCATCGTCAACCAGACGGTCACGGTCAACGACCTGGACGAGGGCGTGCGCATCTGCGTCGAGGCGCGGGAGAACTGCCGCGCGCTGGAAGTGAACCAGACCGCGTCGCAGAAGAAACGCGTCGGCAACGCGGCGCTCGACATCACCAAGGTCTACCGCGAAACGCATACCGCCGGCTGGCGCTTCACCGGGCTGCTGCTCATCAAGGACGGCGTTGTGGTCTACAAGCTCACCGGCGGCATGCCCAGCACCCACGAGGTGGCGGAAAACCGCGATGTGCTTTCGCCGCTGCAGGCGCTCTCGAGCAAGCTCAACACCCTGAACGGCATCGATGCGCCCAGCGTGCTGAGCCGCAACTCGTCGTCGGCCTTGTCGGGCGATCAGACGTCGCAATCCGCCGCCACCGGCGTAAGAATCAAGCGCCAGTAGCCTTATCATTGGGGCGGAGGCAACCATGCCACGTCCGGTCGTCAACATCTCGCCGAACAACCCGGTCTTCGACCTGCCGATCTACGTCGCGCGCGACGAGGGCCTGTTCGAGCGCGCCGGCATCGAGGTGCGCTACCAGGCGAAGTACTCACAGCGCAACGCCTCCGACAGCGATCCGTTCCAGCGGCTGAAGGAAGCGCTCTTCGAGCAGGGCAAGGCCGACGTCTACAACCTGTGCGAATGGGCCGGCATCGACCGCAGCCAGCGCAGCGCGCGCGGCGCGCAGGTGCTCGCGCTAAGGCCGGCGGTGGGCGCGCAGGCGATTTTGTCCTTTGACAAAAACATTCAGGAGCCGCGCGACCTCGCCGGTGTGCCGATCGGCATCAACGAGAAGACCGGCTCCCACTACACCACGCTGCAGAGCCTCGAAGGCGTGCTCGCGCGTAACGAGATCGTGGTCGAGCACGTCGGCGTGCCCGAGCGGCGCTACCAGGCGCTGAAGGAGCGCGCCAGCGCCGCGGTGGCGGTGATGGAGCCCTTCATCAGCCTGGGACTCAAGGACGGCGCGCACCTCGTCGATGTCACCTTCTATCGCGGCGCCGAGGTCATCGCACCTCACCTCACGGCGGAGCAACGCCAAGCCTATTTAAGCGCGATCAACGAAGCGTCGGACCGCATCATGGCCGACTTCGGCAGGTACAAGCACTACGTCACCGAGCAAACCAAGGGCGCGCTCGCCCCGCAAGAGCTCGCGAGCCACTTCGTGCGCTATACGCACTACATGGTGTACGAGGCGAAGCGCTTCCGGCAGGTCTACGAGTGGATGCGCTCCTGGGGCCTCGCCTCGGGCGATGCCGACCATGCGCGTGTCGTGGCGAGCCTGTAGCTAGCGCAGGAGATAGATCGCCGAGACGAAGAATGAATTCTGCGTGCGCGCCTCGGTGATCGGGCTCGCCGCGGCGTCGCCCTGCAGTCGACTCAGCGAGTAAATTCCGATCAGCCGCCAGCGCGGATCGATGCGGTATGCCGCGCCGGCCGAAAGCCGCATGCTGCTCACGCCCGCGCCGGCATCGAATGCGGGCAAGCCGGAGCGCGCAGCCTGCTCGGCGCTGACGCCAAAATAGGTCTGCATGTGCCGCCGATCGACCCAGGTAAGGCCCGGTCCCGCGAAGAAGGCGAGCCCGTCGCCGCCGCGCAACCGGCCGAAGACATCCAGCCTGGCGACTGTTCCCTGGCCGTGGCCGCCGACGTCGGTCGAGATATGCGCGCGCGCCAGCACTTCGCGGCTCTGGTACACGGCGAACAGGCCGGCGAGCACACTGCGATCGACATCGCCAAGCCCCTGCAGCCGATCGTCGGCGGATTCTCTTCTGCCGCCGCCGAACGCCAGGTTGGCTCCGAAACGCCAGCGCGGATCGCGATAAAGATTGACGCCCAGCCCGCCGAGCCCGAAGAACACCGGCCCGTACGCCAGGTGCACTACTGGCGCCAGGCGCGCGCGCTCATGATTGCTTCCCTCGAAGCGCGGTGCGAAGCCGACGCCGGCCCCGAGCGCGGCACGCAACCTCGGCGCAGCCGGCTGTGCCGGCGTTTCCTTATCGATCGCGGCGCCCGCGCGATACGACGGATCGAGGTCCTCGATGAGCGGCATCTGCGCAACGGCACCGTTGCTCCAGCCGGCGAGCGCGATCAGCGCTGCAAGAATCCTGCGCATCTACCGATCTTAAGCGGGCGAATTCGTGCCCGCCCCCTGAATTACCTTACTTTACGCGCTCCCATTCCAGAATGCCGCGATGAGGAGGCGATCGCTTTCCAACTTGCAGTAGCGCACCTGCTGCGTGCCATGCCACGCGGGAGCGTGTCAGGCGTAACACAGAGCGAGCCCTCGGAAATATCCCCGACACGCGCGCTCGTCATAGTGCAGTGGCCAAACCCACCCAGAAGGAATTGCACATGATGAAATCACTTTCCGCACTCTTGGCGTTCGCCACGATAGTTGGCCTGGCGGGATGCGCCAGCGACGGCACTGCAGGCGCGAGCGGCGCAAGCGCTGCCGGCGCATCGCCGAAGTACACCCAGTGCTCCCCCGAATTCGCGGTGGCCTGCAGGTCGTAGCGGGCCAGGATTACTGGGCGGCGGCGAGGTCCTCGTCCAGAAACTGCTGCACCGCCTGGAAGAGCTGCATGCGGTTCTTCTCCATGATCACGGTGTGCGTGCCTTCGCCGATCTCCACGTAGCGCTTGTACGGCGCGTTGGTGAGCTTCTCGAAATACGCGTACAGCATGTAGCTCGGCAGGTCCTGGTCCCACTCGGCGTGCGCGAGGAAGGTCGGCACGCGGATCTGTCCCGGATCGTAGAGCGGCTTGCCGGCGGACCAGTAGTCGCGCCCGTCCT
>DASWER010000067.1:0-2158 GCA_036394655.1 Burkholderiales bacterium | reverse complement strand
GCGGCCTGGAACACGCTGCGCAGGTTGTTCAGCACGTAGCGCGTCTGCTTCTGGATGTCGGAGCCGTAGTAGGGGAAGGCCGGATCCTGCCGCGCCTCGGGCGGCACACCGGTCTTGTAGTCCGAGGCGATCTGGCCCGCGGCATAGAGCGTTTCGCCCGCCAGCACGCCCTGCGAGTAGTGCGCCATGGGGGTTGGCGTTTCCTTCCCGCTCACCACTCTTCGCGTAGTTGAAGGCCTTGCTCCCCACAGGTCGATCTCGACGCGGCAGCCTGGAACCAGAAGCGCGCTCACCTGTACCGTGGTGCGTGGCGGCGGCGAAGGGAAGAACTCCTTCCATACCTGGTCGAAGTGGAAGAAGTCATTGAGGTCGGTGAGGAATACCTGCGACTTCACCACGTCCTTGAAGTCGCAGCCCGCGGCCTGGAACACGCTGCGGAGATTGTTCAGAACGTAGCGCGCCTGCTTCTGGATGTCGGAGCCGTAGTAGGGGAACGCCGGATCCTGGCGCGCCTCGGGCGGCACGCCGGTCTTATAGTCCGAGGCGATCTGGCCCGCGGCATAAAGCGTTTCGCCCGCCAGCACGCCCTGCGAGTAGTGCGCCATGGGCGTCGGCGTGCTCTTTCCGGTGATGAGCTCCTTTTTCACGCTGGGGCGCACGCCCCACAGGTCGATCTCGACGCGGCAGCCTGGAACCAGAAGCGCGCTCACCTGCACCGTGGTGCGTGGCGGCGGCGAAGGGAAGAACTCCTTCCACACCTGGTCGAAATGGTGGAAGTCGTTGAGGTCGGTCAGAAACACCTGCGACTTCACCACATCCTTGAAGTCGCAGCCGGCGGCCTGGAACACGCTGCGGAGATTGTTCAGGACGTAGCGCGCCTGCTTCTGGATGTCGGAACCGTAGTAGGGAAAGGCCGGATCCTGCCGCGCTTCGGGCGGCACGCCGGTCTTGTAGTCCGAGGCGATCTGGCCCGCTGCGTACAGCGTCTCGCCGGCGAGGATGCCCTGGCAGTAGTGCGCCATCGGCGTGGGCGTGCTTTTGCCGCTGATCACTTCACGCTTCATGAAACTCCCTCAATCTCGGTCAGGCTCGGAATTATCATAGGCCATGGCGAAACCGTTGAGCGCCGAAGTGATCGAGGCGATGCTGGCGGCGCAGGACATCCCGCTTGCGCCGGGCCGCGCCGAGCGACTCGCGCCCGGCGTGAATGCGCTCGCCGTGGCCGATCCGCTGCGCGCCGGTCTCGCCTTCGAGGTCGACGCCACGACCTATCTCTCGGCGCTGAGCAGGAATAAGTGAGCGATCCGGCGGCATTGACGCTCGCCGATGCGGCGCAGGCGCTGCGCCGGCGCGAGCTATCGTCGGAAGATCTGGTGCAGGCCTGCCGCCGCCGCATCGAGCGCTGGCAGCCGCGCATCAACGCCTTCGTTTCGCAGGAGGGACGCAACAGCGGGCACGAAGGACCGCTGGGCGGCATTCCGCTCGCGCACAAGGACATGTTCTACCGCGCCGGCCGCGTATCGAACTGCGGCTCGAAGATCCGGCGCGGCTGGGTGGCCACCGAGACCTCGGCGGCGCTCGAGCGCCTCGACGCCGCGGGCGCGCTCGACATCGGCACGCTCAACATGTCGGAGTTCGCCTACGGGCCGACCGGGCACAACGAGCACTGGGGCGACTGCCGCAATCCGTGGAACCCGGACTACATCACCGGCGGCTCCTCGAGCGGTTCGGGCGCCGCGGTCGCTGCGCGTCTGGTGTTCGGCGCGCTCGGCTCCGACACTGGCGGCTCGGTGCGCCTGCCCGCCGGCGCCTGCGGCGTTACCGGCCTGAAGACCACCTGGGGCAGGGTGTCGCGCCATGGCGCGATGCCGCTTTCGCATTCGCTCGACACGATCGGGCCGCTCGCGCGCAGCGCCGCGGACTGCGCGCTGCTGCTCGCCGCGATTGCCGGCCACGATCGTCGCGACCCGATCAGCTCGCACGAGGCGGTCGAAATCGGTCTCGAGCGGCCCATCGGCTCGATGAAGATCGCGCTGTCCACGGCGTGGATCGAGAGCAACGCCGATTCCGAGATCGCCGCCGCCGTCCTTGGCGCGGCGCGGGCGCTGCGCTCCGCCGGTGCGACGCTGGTGGAGGTCGAGCCGCCGGATTTCGATCT
>DASWER010000066.1:0-8139 GCA_036394655.1 Burkholderiales bacterium | reverse complement strand
TGCACGCCTTCGGTGAGCACCTCCACGGTGAGCACGCCGTTCACCAGGCCGCGCAGCGAAGTCGTGCCCCAGAGCTGGCCATAGTTGCCGCAGCCGGAATCGAGGCCGACGACGAACGAGGGCGTGCCGATGCGCGGCGCGAGCGCCTCGAGATAGGCTGGCAGGTCGAAGCTGCCGCTTTCCTCGCAGCATTCGATCAGGATCACGCAGCGCCGGTGCGGCCGCTGGTCCTCGTGCAGCTGCTTCAGCGCCGCGATGGCGCAGAAGGTGGCATAGCCGTCGTCGGCGCCGCCGCGGCCGTAGAGCTTGCCGTCCTCGATCACCGGCGTCCACGGCCCGAGCCCTGAGCGCCAGCCGGTCATCTCGGGCTGCTTGTCCAGGTGACCGTACATGAGCACCGTGTCCGTGGAGGAAGCGGTGCCCGGCACCTCGATGAACAGGCACGGCGTGCGCCCTTCGAGCCGCACGATCTCGAGCTTCATGCCGGGCAGCGCATGCTGCTCGCACCAGCGCGCGGCGAGTTTCGCGGCCTCCTCGATGTAGCCGTGCGCCTGCCAGTCGCGATCGAAGTGCGGCGACTTGGCGGGGATGCGGATGTATTCGACCAGCGTGGGGACGATGCTGTCGTCCCACAGCTGCGCGATAGTTTTCAAACGACCTACTTTGGCGGCGGCACGTAGCCCGACGCGGTGTCCGCGCCGGTGCCGAAGAAATGCCGCTCGGTCTGCTCCATGAGGTATTTGCGCGCCTTGGGATCGGCGAGATTGAGGCGGTTCTCGTTCACCAGCATGGTCTGCTGCTTGAGCCACTGCGCCCACGCCTCTTTCGAGACGTTCTCCCAGATGCGCTTGCCGAGATCGCCCGGGTAGGGCGGGAAGGCGAGGCCTTCGGCCTCGCGCTCGAGCTTGACGCACTTCACCATGCGAGCCATGCGACGATTATAGGGGGTGCGGGGGTCAGGTGATTCTCACCCCCGCGTCCTATATGCGCTTGAAAAAGATCTTCGAACCGCGGCGCCAGTTATACAGTTCTTGCCGGCGCGACGGCAGCGCGGTGACATCGGCGGGACGGAAGCCCTGCTCGATGAACCAGTGCGCGGCGTGCGTCGTCAGCGCGAACAGCTTGCGCAGCTTGAGTCCCTTGGCACGCTCCTGACAGGCGAGCAGCAGCCGCTCGCCATACCCGGCATCGCGATATTCCGCCGCGACCGCCAGGCACGCGAACTCGGCGCTCTTCTCGTCCGGGAACGGGTACAGCGCGGCGAGGCCGCGGATCGCGCCGTCGTGCTCGACCACCAGGAAATTGCCGATCTCGGCTTCCAGCAGCTCGCGGCTGCGCTTCACCAGCGTGCCGTCGGCCTCGAGCGGCTCGATCAGCGCGATCATGCCGCCCACATCCTCGATGCGCGCCGGGCGCAGCTTCTCGAGCGTATCGGCGGTGACCATGGTGCCGACGCCGGTGTGCGTGAAAAGCTCGAGCAGCAGAGAGCCCGGCGTGCGGCGGGATACGAGGTGCGCCCGGCCGACGCCGCCGGCAAGGGCGCGCACCGCGTGGTCGAGCGCGCGCGAGGTCTGCGCGGTCAGCGCGCCTTTGCGCGCTAGCGCGTCGGCCTCATGCGCGGTGAGCTCGCTCATCACCTGCTGCTTGCGGTCGAGCGGCAGCTTGTCGGTGAACATGAGGAGCTTGTCCGCCTTGAGCGCGATGGCGACGTTCTCCGCCACGTCCTCCCAGACCAGGTTGAACACTTCGCCGGTGGGCGAGTAGCCGACGTGCGCCACTAGCACCACCTCGCCCGCATCCAGCGCGCCGCGGATCGCGAAGGCGTCGACCTTGCGCACCGCGCCGGTATAGAGGAAATCGACGCCCTTACGCACGCCGATCGGCCGCGCGGTGATGAAGTTGCCCGAGTTCACGCGGATCTGCGCGCCCGCCATCGGTGAGCGCGGCAGCCCTTGCGACAGCACCGCTTCGATCTCGATGCGCAGCACGCCGGCGGCCTGCTTCACCGCCGTCAGCGCCGCCTCGTCGGTGATGCGCAGTCCCTGCGCGTAGCGCGAGCGCGCGCCGCGCGCCTTGAGCTCGGCCTCGATCTGCGGCCGTGCGCCGTGCACCAGCACCAGCCGGATGCCGAGCGCCGCGAGCAGGTTGAGATCGTGCACGAAGCTCAGGAACCGCACGCGCTCGGTGAACAGCTCGCCACCGAAGCCGATGACGAAGGTGCGGCCGCGGAAGGCGTGCACGTACGGCGCCACCTGCCGCAGCCAGCGGACGAAAAGCTCTGGAGAGTGAGTCGGGTTCTGGGGCGCGACCATTGTAGTTTTTTCAAATTGTACGGCGTAAACCGCGAACCACCAGGCAAATGAGCGGCGGGTTATGCTCCGTCTCCGGAGGCGCCATGAAAACACTTCGCTACTTTCTTCCCGCCCTGCTGATCGTGACCACGCCCGCGCATGCGGTCAACGATGACCAGGACTGGACCGCCTTCGGCCACGTGCTGACGCTGATCCAGAACGTGGTGCGCATCGGCACGCAGCCGTACCCGGATCAGGCGATGGCCGACCTGCTTGCCGGCCGCAACCATCAGGCAAACCAGGCGGTCGCCAGCCTGTTCGCAGGCGCGACGGCCGAGCTGCCGCCGGAGCACCGCGACCGCGTTGCCTCGATCGGCCGCGATATCGTGAGCTATATGGCGAAGAATCCGGTGACGAGCAGCGTCGAAGCGATTTCGACCGACCGCAGCCTGCAGTCGCGCAAGGACCTGAACGCGATGGGCCTGCGCTACTACGACGAAGGCCAGTACCTCGAAGCGGTGAAGCGCAGCGACCAGCTGGCGGTCGAGCTCTTCATCGCCTCGCGCGGCGTCAACCTCGATGCGCGCACCTGGAACGGCCGCAGTGCGCTCGACATCGCGCGCGACAACGGCAATACGCAGCTCGCCGAACTGCTCTCTAGAAGTCTCCCCGCAAAGCGTTAAGCGCGGCGAGCGCCGCGATCCCGGCGGTCTCGGTGCGCAGCACCCGCGCCCCCAGGCGCACGGGTACGAAGCCCGCGTCGAGGAACGCCGCTTCCTCCTGAGCATTGAAGCCGGCTTCCGGACCGGCAGCGATGGTGAAGTCGCTGCCGCCCTCCTTGATCGCTTGCGAGAAGCGCAGCTCGGAGGCCGGCGACAGCAGGATCTTCGAGCCCGTACCCCCTCGGTAGTCGCTCGCCGCGACCATGGAATGCACAGCAGGGATCTGATTGCGGCCGCATTGCTCGCAGGCGGCGATCGCGATCTTCTGCCAGTGCGCGTGCCGCGCCGCAGCGCGCTCGCCCTTGGGACGCGCCACCGAGGAGGCGGCGAGCACCGGCTGGATCTGCGCCACGCCGAGCTCGACCGCTTTGCGCACCGTGAAGTCCATGCGCTCGCCGGCCGAGACCCCTTGCACCAGCACTACGCGAAGCGGCGACTCGCGCTCGACGGCGCGGTGCGCGAGCACATCGACCAGCACCTTCAGCCGCTGGATCGACGCGATGCGCGCGCCGTACTCGCCGCCGCGGCCGTTGAAGAGCGTGATCTCGTCGCCGGTCTGTACGCGCAGCACGTGCACCGCGTGGTGCGCGCCGTCTTCCGGCAGCAGCACGCTGGTGCCGGCGCGCAGGGCGGCGTCGAGATGGAAGCGCGGCATGCTAGGATTTTTGCATGAAGGCACCGCAGTTCGAGCTGCTCGGCGTGGACGGCAAGCGGCACAGCGTCTCTACAGCCAAAGGTAGCAAAGGGCTACTGGTGATGTTCATCTGCAACCACTGCCCGTACGTCAAGCGCTCGCTCGACCGCATCCTGAGCGCCTGCCGCGAGCTCGCGCCGCAGGGCGTCGGCGCGATTGCCGTGATGCCGAACGATCCGGCCGAGTATCCGGAGGACTCGTTCGACAACATGAAGCGCCTTTCTGCCGACAAGCGCTTCCCGTTCCCTTACGTAATCGACGAAACACAGGACGTGGCGCGCGCCTACGGCGTGGTCTGCACGCCGGAGTTCTACGGCTTCAACGGCGCGCTCGAGCTGCAATACCACGGACGCGTCGACGAGCTTGCCGCGGCGATGCTGCAGGTCGCTGCTACCGGCAGTGCACCGAAGGAACAGCGCCCCTCGGTCGGCTGCTCGATCAAGTGGCAGCGGACCTGACCAGCCGGCGAACGCCGCGCCACAGCAGCTTCAGTAGCAACACCATGGCGATGAGCATCGCCGCCAGAAGCACGAAAAACACGAGCGGATGCGCTACCGCCAGCCACAGGCCGAGCGGCACGAGCGCATCCTCGGAAAGCGACGCCGCCCAGTTCGAGAAGGGCTCCGGCGACAGATTGAGCGCGGCGCGCGTGCCGGCTTTCGCGGTGTGCATCGCCGCGGCGAGGCTGCCGCCGAGAATCGCGGCCGCGACGATCACCGCATTGGTGGCATCGCCGAAGGCCATCGCGGCGAGCGCCGCACCGGCGGGAATGCGGATGAAGCTGTGCACCGCGTCCCAGATGCTGTCGAGCCACGGCAGCTTGTCGGCGCCGAATTCCACCAGCGTCATGAAGCCGCTGGCGCCGATCACCAGCGGATGCTCGAGCACGTGCAGGGATCCCGGCAACTCCACCCAGCCCATCGCCCCTGCGAGACCGACCGCAAAGATCACCGCGTAGGCGCGCAGTCCCGCGCCCCAGGCGAGCGCGGTGGCGATGGCGATGTCCGGCAGGTTCATCACATCGTGGCGCCGAGGGTCCACGGCGCGAACTCGTCGTCGCCGTAGCCGAACTCCTCGCTCTTGGTCTTGCGGCCCGACGCGGTCTCGAGGATCAGCCGGAAGAAGCGCTCGCCCGCCTCGGCGATCGACTCGGTGCCGTCGATGATCGTGCCGCAGTTGAAGTCCATGTCGTCTTCCTGGTGCGTATAGAGCGGCGTGTTGGTCGCGAGCTTGAGCGACGGCGCCGGCTTGCAGCCGTAGGCCGAGCCGCGCCCGGTGGTGAAGCAGATCATGTTGGCGCCGCCGGCAACCTGGCCGGTGGCCGACACCGGGTCGTAGCCCGGCGTGTCCATGTAGACGAAGCCCTTCGCCGTCACCGCCTCCGCGTATTCAAAGACGGCGACCAGGTTGGTGGTGCCGCCTTTCGCGACCGCGCCGAGCGATTTTTCCAGGATGGTGGTGAGGCCACCGGCCTTGTTGCCCGGCGAGGGGTTGTTGTTCATCTCGTTGCCGTTGCGCCGCGTGTACTCCTCCCACCAGTGGATGCGCTCGATCAGCTTTTCACCCACCGCTTTGCTCACCGCCCGCCGCGTCAGCAGATGCTCGGCGCCGTAAATCTCCGGCGTCTCCGACAAGATGGCCGTGCCGCCGTGGCGGACGAGTAAATCCACCGCAGCGCCGAGCGCCGGATTGGCGCTGATGCCCGAATAGCCGTCGGAGCCGCCGCACTGCAAACCTAAAGCCAAATGGGCCGCCGGCACCGGCTCGCGGCTCACTTTGTTGGCTTCGGGCAGCATCTCCTTTACGCGCGCGATGCCGTTCTCCACCGCCTTGCGCGTGCCGCCTTTCTCCTGGATGGTGAAGGCGCCGAGCGTGGCGCTCTTCTTCAGGCCCTCGGCCGAGAGCAGCATGTTGATCTGGTTCGCCTCGCAGCCGAGGCCGACGAGCTGAGAGGAATAAAAGTTCGGATGCCGCGCATAGCCGCCTATGGTGCGGCGGAGCACATCGGTCGCCTCGCCATCGCTCGCCATGCCGCAGCCGGTCTTGTGCGTGAGCGCCACCACGCCGTCGACGTTCGGATAGTCATCCAGTCTATTTTTGAAATGCTCAGCGATCATGCGCGCCACGGTTGCCGAGCAATTCACGCTAGTCAGGATGCCGATGTAATTGCGCGTCGCGACGCGGCCATCGGCACGCTTGATGCCCATGAATGTCGCGGCCGATTGGACGTACTGCGTGGGCCTGGCCAGTGCGCAATAAGCGTAATCGCGCTGGAAATCGCCCATCGCCACGTTATGCACGTGCACGTGATCGCCGGCGGTAATCGGTTGCGTGGCGAAGCCGATGATCTGGTTGTAGCGATGCACCGGTTTGCCTTGCGCCACGTCGCGCACCGCGACCTTGTGGCCCGGTGGAACGCGCACCGCGGTGCGCACGTTTTCCTTGGTGAGGAGTGTTCCCGCGGGCAGCTCGACGCGCGCGATGACGACGTCGTCGTCCGGATGCAGGCGGATGGTGAGATCGGCGGCTTGCAGCATGACGCTTCCTTAAAAGAACTGGCGCGGCAGCCAGAGCACCACTTGCGGCACGTACGTGCACAGTATCAGCGTCGCGAACAGCGGCACCAGCCACGGCAGTATGGCGATTGTAGTGCGCTCGAACGAGAGTTTGGCGACGCGCGAGAGCACGAACAGCACCGTGCCCATCGGCGGGTGCAGCAGGCCGATCATCAGGTTGAGCACCATCACGAGGCCGAAATGGACCATGTCGATGCCGAGCTTGTGGCAGATCGGCGCGAGGATCGGCACGAGCAGCGTGATCGCCGCGGTCGGCTCGAGGAAGCAGCCGACGATCAGCATCAGGATGTTGGCGAGCAGCAGAAACACCCATGGTTCGTGCGTAAAGGCGAGCACCCAGGCCGCCACCGCGTCGGTGACGTGCGCCACGGTGAGCAGCCAGCCGAAGATCGAGGCCGCGGCGACGATGAAGAGCACCGCCGCGGTGGTCTCGATCGTGTCCATGGTCAGCTTCACCAGGCGGCGCCACGCGAGCGTGCGGTACCAAATCAGGCCGAGGAACAGTGCCCAGATCGACGCCGCGATCGCGCCTTCGGTGGGGGTGAAGACGCCGAGCGTCATGCCGCCGATCAGCATCACCGGCGTGAGCAGCGCCATTACCGCCGAGAAATCGAACAGCTTGTCCAGCACCAGCAGCACCGCGAAGGCGATGATCACCGCCCAGCCGCCGGGAATGCCGAAGCGCCACAGCAGCCAGGCGCCGCCGGGCACGCAGGCGACCGTCGCCACCTCGAGCGCCGCCTTGGCGAGCTTGCGTGCCGAGAACGGCACGTCGCGGCCGAAATTGCGCGTGTGCGCGAAGTACGCGACGGTGAGCATCATGGTGATGCCCATGATGATTCCGGGAATCACGCCGGCGAGAAACAGCTGGCCGATCGAGACGCTCGCCATCATGCCGTAGATCACGAACGGCAACGACGGCGGGATGATCGGGCCGACGGTCGCGGAGGCTGCGGTCACGCCGACGGAAAATTCTTTGGAATATCCGTGATCGGTCATCGCCTTGATCTCGATCGTGCCGAGGCCCGCGGCGTCGGCGATGGCGGTGCCCGACATGCCGGCGAAGATCATCGAGCCGACCACGTTGACGTGGCCGAGGCCGCCCTTCAGCCAGCCGACCAGCGCCAGCGCGAAGTTGTAGATGCGATTGGTGATGCCCGCCGAGTTCATCAGGTTCCCGGCCCAGATGAAGAACGGCACTGCGAGCAGCGGGAACGAATCGATGCCGCCATACATGCGGTGGATGACCACGAAGTCCGGGATATTTCCCGTCGCCATTACGTAGATCAGCGAAGCGGTCGCCATCGCCATGGCGACGGGAAGACCGCTCACCATCAGCGCGAGGAAGCCCCCCAGCAGAGTGGAGCCCATCGCTAGCCCTCCGGAAACTCAGGGCGCTCGAGCACGCTGAAGCCGGCGCGCCAGTGGCGCCAGGCGACCTGCAGCGAGCGCAGGAACATCAGCAGGAAGCCGAACAGCATCGCGCTGAACACCCAGCCGACCGGCAGGTCGATCACCGCCATCGGCTGTCCGCCGATGCGCTGCACCAGCAGCAAGGTGAGCCAGGTCGCATAGCCGAGGAAGAGACAGCGCACGAGATCCACCGCGGTAGAAAGAACGCGGCCCATCGCCTTTGGCATTAGCCGGTAGAAATAGTCGACCTGGATGTGGTTGTTCTTGCGCACCGACATCGAGGCGCCGATGAACACCACCGCGACCAGGAAGTAGCGCGCGATTTCCTCGGTCCAGCCGGCGGAATCCGACAGCACGTAGCGCGTGTAGACCTGATAGAAGACCACCGCGGCCATCATCCAGAAGAGGACGAAGGTGACCCAGTCCTCCCAGCCGTAGATCGA
>DASWER010000065.1:0-2086 GCA_036394655.1 Burkholderiales bacterium | reverse complement strand
CTCGGTGCCCGGGCCGCTGGTGCGCGAGGATCCGCGCACGGCGCCGCGCGGCCAGCCGCGCCTGGAGAAGATCAAGGCTGGCGAGCGAGACCTGGCGGACCTGCTGCCGGTGCTGCGCGAGCAGCCGCTATTCAACGGTCGTGCGGCAGTGATCGGCTTCTGCTACGGCGGACCCTACGCGATCCTCGGACCGAAGCGCCTGGGCTACGACGCCGGCATTTCCTGCCATGGCACGCAGATGCTGGACTTCATCAATGACCTCGAAGGCGTCCGGCAGCCGCTGTGCATCATCTGGGGCGACCAGGATCATGTCGCGCCTGCCAATGTGCTGGACGCCTATCGCGCCGTGCCGGCGCGCATGAAGAACGTGGAAGTGCACATCTTTCCGGGCGTGCAGCACGGCTACATGATGCGCGGCAGTCCGAAGGCGTTCGATCAGAAGATGTACGACTTCTCGATGGGACGCGCGCTCGCCATCCTGAAAGGTCTGCGCTGAAGAAAAAGGGGTCTGACCCCTTTTATTCGGGCTGGATGCCGGCGACCTTGGCCTGCTCGCCGTAGGCCTTGAGCTCGGCCTGGATGAATTTCTTGAAGTCGGCGGGCGAGTCGGCGACCGGGACGGCGCCGAGCTTGATCAGGCGATCGCGCACTTCCGGGTTTTCCACCGCGCTGCGCACCTCGCGCCACAGCTTGTCGACGATCGCGGGCGGCGTGCCGGCGGGCGCGAACATCGCGAACCAGCCGCCGTCGTGCTCGTAGGGAATGCCGAGCTCCCTCATCGTCGGGATCTCGGGCGCCGCGGGATGGCGCTTGTCGCCGGTGAACGCGAGCACGCGCACCTTGCCCGCCTTGTAGTGGCTCATCAGCGGCGGCGGCGAGGCGAACATTGCCTGCACCTCGCCGGCGGCGAGCGCGGCGGTGGCCGGGCCGCCGCCCTTGTACGGGATGTGCGTCATCTTGATGCCGGTCTTCACGTCGAAGACCTCCATCGCCAGGTGCCATGTGTTGCCGATCCCTGGCGTGCTGTAGGCGAGGTTCACGCCGGGCTTCTTGGCGTACTCGAGGAACTCCTGCATCGATTTCACCGGCACCGAGTTCGCCACCGCGAAGAACAGGCCGCCATTGGTGACCAGGTTGGTCACCGGCACGAAATCCTTCTCGGTGTCGTACGGCAGGCTCTTGTGCACGTAGGGATTGATGACGAAGCCCGACGAATACACGAGCAGCGTGTAGCCGTCGGGCGCGGCCTTGGCCACGGTGGTGGCGCCGACGATGCCGTTGGCGCCGGCCTGGTTCTCCACCACGAACGGCTGGCCGAGCTGCGCCTGGAGCTGCGCCGCGATGACGCGCGCGACGAGGTCGGGCCCGCCGGTCGCCGCGGCCACCACCACGCGCACCGCGCGGTTCGGATAGCTCTGCGCCTCGGCGCCCATGGCAATGCAGGCGAGGAGTACAGCGATCCATCTGCTCATAACGCTCTCCTCCGGTCTTCTTCCAGGTAGGGCGCGGGCGCGCCTTTCGGGATGATGCCGCTCGGATTCACCTTCTTGACCGACCAGTAGCCGATCACGTAGTAGCGCGGCTTGACGGTCGCCGCGACGCCCGGCACGCGGTAGAGTTCGCGCAGGTAGCGGCTCAGATTCGGAAAGTCGGCGATGCGCTGGCGATTGCAGCGGAAGATCGAAAAGTACGCGACGTCGAAGCGCACCAGCGTCGGAAACAGCCGCCAGTCGGCCTCGGTCGCCTTGTCGCCGACCAAAAACCTGCTGCGCCCAAGGCGGGCCTCGAGCTCGTCGAGCGCCCCGAACAGCGCGTCGTACGCCTGGTCATAGGCCTGCTGCGAGCGCGCAAAGCCGCAGCGATACACGCCGTTATTGATGCGGGTGTAGACGAAGTCGTTGATGCGATCGATCTCGCCGCGCAGCGCGATCGGGTAGTAGTCGGTGTCGTCGCCGGCGATGCCCTTGAACTCGCTGTTCAGCATCCGGATGATCTCGGACGACTCGTTGTTCACGATCTTCCTGGTCTTCTTGTCCCACAGCGTCGGCACCGTCACCTTGCCCGTATAGCGCGGCTCGGCCGCGGC
>DASWER010000064.1:0-1821 GCA_036394655.1 Burkholderiales bacterium | reverse complement strand
GAAATGCGGGTTGACGACGATCTGCGCGTCGGCGCCGAGGAGCAGCGTGTAGCCATCGGGCGGCGCCTTGGCGACGATCTCCATCGCCAGGTTGCCGTTCGCGCCGGGGCGGTTCTCCACGATCAGCGGCTGGCCGAGCGCATCCGCCGTGTCGGCGGCCTCGAGCCCTACGTCTCTACGCCGGATGAATTCGCCGCGTTGCTGCGCGCGGAATACGCGCGCTACGGCGAGATCGTCAAAACGGTCGGCGCGAAGATCGATTGAGTCTTACCGCCCGCCGTCGCAGTCCGCCTTTGCCGGGTCGAAATTTTGCAGGCCGATGTCGGAGAACGACTGGCCGGTGCAATGCACGCGATGGGTAGAGTCTTCACCCGCAATAACGGCACTGCCCATGGCGAACAACGAAATACCAAAAATCAAAGCCTTGAACCATTTCATGAGGCTCTCCTTGGAAACGTTGCTGGGTAAGCCGATCGCCGCAGTATCTGTGCCATGAAATTCGCGTGGTGGCTCGCCTTGGCGCTCGGCTGCGCGACGCACGCGAGTGCATGGCCGGATCGCCCGGTACGCATCATTGCCACCAGCCCTCCGGGCGGCTCGGTGGATCTGCTCGCGCGCATCGCCGCCGAAGAGTTCGCCAAAGCGTTCGGCCAGCCGTTCATCGTCGAGAACCGGCCCGGCGCGAACGGCAACATTGGCGCGGAAGTCGTGCTGCGCGCGCCGCCGGACGGACAGCTGCTGTTCGTCGCGCCGCCCGGTCCTTTCAGCATCAACGCGCAGCTATTGCCTTCCACTGCGTTCAATCCGCGCAGCGACATCGCGCCGGTTGCCCTGCTCGGCGTTGCGCCGCTCCTGCTCGTGGTGCATCCCTCGGTGCCCGCCAGCGATCTCGCGCAACTCATCGCCTGGCTGAAGTCCAGGCGCGGCGGCGTCGACTATGCCTCGCAGGCGGTCGGCTCGACCGGCCATCTGGCGATGGAGCTCTTCAAGACGCTCGCCGGCGTCGAAGCGGCGCATGTGCCCTACAAGGGCTCGGCCGCGCAGGCCACCGCCGACCTGCTCGCGGGACGCGTCGCAATGAGCTTCGTCAACACCAGCACCACGCTGCCTTATGTCCGCAGCGGCCAGCTGCGCGCCATCGCCGTCGCCGAAAAAGCGCGCCTCGCCACCGCGCCCGATATTCCCACGCTCGACGAAGCGGGATTGCCCGGCTTCGAAGCGACGCCGTGGCTCGGCCTTGGCGCCCGCGCCGGCACGCCCGTGGAAATCATTCGCCAGCTGAACGACACGGCACGCCGCGCGCTCGCCCGGCCGGAGATCATCGCGCGGCTGCAGGGCATCGGCATCGAGGCGCGGCCGATGACGCCGGAGCAATTCAGCGCATTCATCCGCGCGGAGACGGAAAAATGGAGCGACGTCATCCGCCGCTCCGGCGCGAAGGCCGAATGATGATGCGCTGGCTGAGGAAATCGCCGGTACAGACATTCCTGTTGCTGCCGCTCGCCACCATCGCCTGGGAGCTCGCCGTCTTCGGCACGCTGCGCTTCCAGCCGGCGTTTCTGCCGCTGATGCTGTGGGGCTACCTGCAATACCGGCTCTGCGGCCGCTACCGCATTGCGCTCGGCGGCGGCGGTCCCGGGCTCTCCGGCGCGCCGCCCGAGCGGCTGGTCGAGCATGGCCTCTATGCGTGGACGCGAAACCCGATGTACCTGGGCCACATCCTCTATATGGCCGGCGTCGCGCTCACCTTCGAGTCGCTGTTCGCCGCCGCGATCACGGTCGCACGTACCGTGTGGTTCCATTTCCGCGTGCGCCGCGACG
>DASWER010000063.1:0-4376 GCA_036394655.1 Burkholderiales bacterium | reverse complement strand
GCGATGGTCCACTTCATGCGCCGGCACCTTAGCGCATTTCAGCGTGCACCCGCTCTCGCTGCCTACGCCACTGCGGTAATGAGGTTTTCGGGGGAAAGCGAAGCCAGAAGCAGCAGCAGCGCTTGACGGTCATAGGGCTTCGCGAGGAAATGGTGGAAGCCGCTGGTCTCGGCAATCTGCCTGGCATCGCTGCTGGTTTGCGACGTTACGGCGATCAATACGGGAGATACGGTGCCACGCCGGCGAAGCTCATCGGCCACCTCGAATCCGGTGCGGCCCGGCATTTCGAGATCGAGAAGCGCAATGTCCGGATGGAACTGTGCTGCTTCGCTCAATGCCTCTGTACCGTTGTGCGCGAGTCGAACGTCATACCCTTCGCTCCGCAGCAGGATGCCCAGCGTCAGGGCGGTATCACGGTGGTCATCGGCCACCAGCACGCGCAACGGGGACGTGAAGTTTGCCTCAGTGACCATGGCGCAGCATGAGGCACGTTTGCAGGAATCAATGCGCCGGCATGTAAACAAACATTTTGTTTTTACACTGCTTCACCGCCAGCCCAGCTACTGGACCTGCGCTGCGGGATCCAATCCCCTGGCTTTCATCACGGCTGCGGCCTCGGCCGACTGGAGGTACTTGATCAGCGCCTTGGCGGCATCTGGCTGCCTGGCGGCGGTCGGAATGGCGATCGCGAACGTGGTGATGCTTTGCAGCTCGCCCGGCAGCGAGCCGGCCAGCTCGACGCCCGGCACCGAGATCAGCTCGCCGGTCTGCTGTATCGCCAGGTCGACTTCTCCGGCGGCGAGCAGGCGCGCCGTGAAGCCGCCTTCCGGCGGGAATTTCGTCTTCGCTTTCATCTCGTCCACGATGCCGAGGCGCTCGAGCACCTTGGCGAAGTGCACGCCGCTCGCGCCGCCATAGGCGGGGTTGGAGTAGCTGATGGCCTTGGCGGCAAGCAACGCGCGCTTCAGCGCATCCGGCGTCGAAATATCGGGCTTCGGCGCGCCTTTGCGCACCGCCACGGCGACGCTCGAGCGGGCAAGGGCGGCGTCCGACCCGGGCGCGAGCTTGCCGGCTTTGGCCAGGCCGTCGATGGCGCTGCGCGGCCCCAGCACGAAGTCCGCGGCCTCGCCGTCCTGCACGCGCTTGGCCATCGCCACGCCGAGGCCGAATGCGACGTGCACCTTGTGACCGCTCGCCTTCTCGAAGTGCGGGATCAGCTCCTCCATCGCACTTTGCACCGCGATGGTCGACAGGCCATTGATTTCCGCGGCGCCTACGAACAGCGGGATGACGAGCGCCATGATGCCGAGTGCAGTTTTCATTGCGTTTCCATTCGGACGAGTTCGAAAAGTGTGCGGTTGTATTCCTCGGCGTACTTCGCAAGGCGGCCGCGCCTCGCCATCTGGGGATCCTCGTGCTCGAAATCCTTGCAGGTGATGGGCCAGCCGGCCGTCGCGTCGGCGCCTGGTCCCTGGCATTGCGGCACGACGATCTGCCGCCGATCGCCCGATCGGAACGCACGCTCGGCCTCGAACCCCGGGGTGGTCGCGAGCAGCTCATTGAGCGGGAAGCGCTCGGGCTCGCGCAGCTCGGGGTATAAGGCAATCCAGCGCCGGATTTCCCGGCTGACCATCGCCATCGCGGGCTGCTGCACCGCTCGCACGGTCGCGCGCTTGCGCGTGTCCTCGGGGGCGCTCGGGTCGGCGGCGTACTGGACGTGGAACTCGAGCCAACGCATGAACGCGTGCAGGTTCTCCAGCGTCTGGCGCTCGGACGAAATTCGCGACGGTCGCACGCGGCCGTAGGTCGGCTTCGTGCCGTAGCGGTAGATCCTGAGCTCGTCGGTGAACGGCCGCGACAGTGCAGCTTCTTCCTCGCGCAGACCTTGCGGCTCGTATCCCGCCAGGAAGGCGGAAACCGCCGCAGCGTGCCAGATCGGGCCGAGGGTCAGCTGCTCCGATGCGGCGAAGCCGTCGATCACGAAGCGGCCGTCGGCTCCTGAGAGAGCCAGCTTGACCTGCGCGGTGCGCAAAACGCTCGGCGGGCCGTGGCCGCCGATGACCAGCGCGGGAACGACCACCAGCGGATTGGGCGGCAGCTCGGTCTCCCACGCGGCGACGATGACGGCACCTTCGACAGGCTGGCCGGTCGCGGCATCGAGCACGCGGCCCCGGATCTCCGCTCGCCAATTGGGGTCCGCTGCGGACGTCGCACCGGCTGCGATGGCGAGCGCCGCTGCCAGGAATCTAAAGGCCAAGATAAGCCTGTCTCACGCGGTCATTGTGCAGCAACTCGGTACCCGGGCCGCTCATCACGATGCGGCCGTTCTCGAGCACGTACGCGCGCTGCGAGATCTTGAGCGACACCGCGACGTTCTGCTCCACGAGCAGGATGGTTAGGCCGCGTTCCTTCAGCCTGCGGATGGTGTGCAGCACTTCCTGCACCACGAGCGGCGCGAGGCCGAGCGAGGGCTCGTCGAACATGATCAGCTCGGGCGCGCCCATCAGGCAGCGGCCGATGGCGAGCATCTGCTGCTCGCCGCCGGACATCGTGCCGGCCATTTGCGAGCTGCGGTCCTTCAGGCGCGGGAACATGGCGAGCACGTCGTCGAGGTTGCGCTTCGCGTTGGCGCGGGCGCGCGGGATCATCGCGCCCATCTCCAGGTTCTCGAGCACCGTGAGCGAGGGGAACACCTGGCGGCCTTCGGCGACCTGGCCGATGCCGAGGTTGCAGATGCGGTGCGACTCGCGGCCGGTGATCGCCTCGCCCTTGAAGCGGATCGTGCCCGAGCGCGGCATCTCGATGCCGGCGATGGTGCGGATCAGCGACGACTTGCCGGCGCCGTTCGCGCCGACGATGGCGACGATCTCGCCCTGCGGCACGTCGAGGGAGACCTGATCGAGCGCCTGCGCGTCGCCGTAGTAGAGGTCTATGTCCTGGACGTTCAGCATCCGCTCAGACTTCGGTTTCTTCGCCGAGATAGCACTCGAGCACCGCCGGATCGCGCACCACCTGCTCCGGGGTGCCGCGCGCGATCACCTCGCCGTGGTGCAGGACGCCGATGTGCTTGGCGAGCGCCATCACGGCGCGCATCACGTGCTCGATGAGCAGAATCGTGGTGCCGTACTCGCGGTTGAGCTCGCGAAAGATTTCGACCATCTGGTCGCACTCCGTCGGCCGCAGGCCCGCCATCACCTCGTCGAGCAGCAAGAGCTTCGGGCGCGTCGCCAGCGCGCGCGCCACTTCGAGGCGCTTGCGGTCGGGCAGCGTGAGCGACGAGGCGGGCAGATCGCGTTTCGGGCCGAGGCCGAGGCGCTCGAGGATCTCGGCTGACAGCCTGCGCGCCTCGGCAGTCGAAGCGGATCTCAGCAGAGCGCCGACGGTGACGTTGTCGAGCACCGTGAGGCCGGCGAACGGCTTCACGATCTGGAAGGTGCGGCCGATGCCGGCGGCGCACACCTGGTGCGGGCGCAGGCCATGGATCGGCTTGCCCTGGAAGATGATCTCCCCGGCATCGGGCGCGTATACGCCGGCGATCATGTTGAAGATGGTGGTCTTGCCGGCGCCGTTCGGGCCGATCAGGCCGTTGATGTCGCCCTCGGGAATCTCGAACGACGCGTCGTTCACCGCGCGCAGGCCGTGGAACGATTTGCTGATGCCGCGGACCTCGAGCAGCGCGCTCACAGTCGTAGCTTCCGCGCGAGCGTCGGCCAGATGCCGTGCGGCAGGAACATCACCACCGCGAGCAGCACCACGCCGTAGAACACCTGCTTGATTCCGGGGATCTCCCAGCCGAGCGCGCCGAGCGCTTCGGTGATGCCGTCAGAGAGCAGCGTCAGTACCGCCGCGCCGAGCACCGGGCCGAAGAGCGTGCCGACGCCGCCGATCACCGGGCCGAGGATGATCTCGATCGAGCGGCTGATGTGGAAGATCTGCTCGGGAAAGAGGTTGTTGTAGTAGAAGGCGAAGAACACGCCCGAGACCGCGGTCATCGCCGAGCTGATCGCCACCGCCAGCATCTTCCAGCGGAAGCTGTTGATGCCGAGCGCCTGCGCCGCCTCCTCGTTCTCGCGGATCGCCTGCCAGTAGTAGCCGGCTTTGCTCCTCAGCAGGAAAAAACAAAGGGCGAGCGCGCCGGCAGCCAGGAAAAGCATGGCGTAGTAGTACATGAGCGGCGGGCCGCGGAAGTTGGCGAGGTCCCAGGTATCGCGCTGCGCGACGCGCAGGAACATGCCGCCGGGGCCGCCGGTCCAGTCGAGGTGGTCGAAGCCGATGCGCGTGAATTCGGCGAAGGCGATGGTGAGCAGCGCGAAGTACACGCCGGAGATGGCGAAGCGGAAGGCGAGGAAGCCGATCACCAGTCCGAGCGCCACGCA
>DASWER010000062.1:0-4137 GCA_036394655.1 Burkholderiales bacterium | reverse complement strand
CCTGCGCCGGCCGGGCGGTTTGATGTGGCGGCAGAAGGAATTGTTCGACGCTCCGGTTTACTACCTCGCCTTTCACGGGCGGCCTGCCGCGGTGACGCCGGTGCTAGGGCGCGTTACCGGGGAGCAGCTGTGCGAGGCCTTCGCCGGCTACGGGGCACATGGCTATCGCAACCTCGTCTACTTCGCCGCTTGCAGCGTGTTTCGCGGCAAGCGCGGCGAGCAATTCGCCAGGCAGTTCCTCAAGGCGACCGGCGTGCGCGCGGTGATCGGATACGGCACGCCGGTCGGCTGGATGGCGAGCCTGGTGTGCGACCTGCTTTTCCTGCAGCGCTTCTATAGCGATCCGTCGCCGTGGAAGAACCTGCGGCGCATTTTCAATTCGGTGCATCGCGACTATCCTGTCGCGCGGCGCCTGAAGCACATGCTCTTTACGCGGAAAGAACTCCGATGACGCTGAACATCCGGCGGGTGATCACCGACCACGAGAAGGACGGCAAGGCGGTGGTTGCCATCGACGAGCGCTGCACCAACGTGATCTCGCGCCGCCAAGGCCACCAGAGCTGCGTCGTCTGGACCGGGGAGGACGGCACCATCTTCCGCATCGTCGAATACAAGCCGGGCGTCGCGCCGCGCATGCACCGCACCGAGACGGTGGATTACGCTGTCGTCCTCTCGGGCGAGATCGAGATGCGGCTGGACGATGCGACCGTGCACCTGCGCGCGGGCGACGTCCTGGTGCAGCAGGGCACGCTGCACGACTGGATCAACCGCGGCACCGCGCCCTGCGTCATCGCGTTCGTCCTGGTGCCGGCCAAGCCGGTCGAGCGCGACGGAAAGGCGCTCGGTGCGGTGGGCTAGCCTCCTTCTATGCTTGTGGGCGTGCCAGGCGCTCGCGCAGGCGAACTACCCGGCGCGCCCGGTGCGCATCATCGTGCCGTCGCCGCCGGCGGGCGGCACCGATATTCTCGGCCGCGTGCTGGCCGATCACTTCACCAGGGCGTTCGGCCAGCAGTTCTTCGTCGAGAACAAGCCCGGCGCGGGCAACATCATCGGCATCGAGGCCGCGGCGCGCGCCGCGCCCGACGGCTACACGCTCCTAATGTCGGCGAGCCCGCTGGCGCTGAACACCGTGCTCTACAAGCAGGTGCCGTACGACCCGGTGCGCGACTTCGCCCCGATCACGCTCGCCGCGACCGCGCCCAACATCCTTATCGTGCATCCGGGCGTGCCGGCGAAGAGCCTCGCCGAGTTCATCGCGCTGGCGAAGCAAAAGCCCGGCACGCTGAGCTACGGCACGCCCGGCATCGGCACTTCGCCGCACCTGTGCATGGAGCTCCTCAAGACCCTGGCGGGCATCGACGTGCAGCACGTTCCTTACCGCGGCACCGCTGCAGCGATGACCGACGTCATCAGCGGGCAGATTGCGGTCGCCTTTTCCACCGCGCTCGCGGCGAAGCCGCAGGTCGATGCCGGTCGCGTGCGCGCGCTTGCCGTCTCGGGACCGCGGCGCGTCGAGGCGCTACCGAGCGTGCCGTCCGTCGCCGAAGCCGGGGTGCCAGGCTACGAGGCGATGCAGTGGTACGGGCTGCTCGCGCCCGCCGGCGTACCCGGCCGCATCATCGAGCGGCTGCATGCCGAGGCGATGACCGCGCTGCGCTCCCCAGAGATGAAGCAGCGCCTTGCGACCGACGGCGCCGAGCCGCTCGGCAGCACCCCGGCGGAGTTCGCCGTCTTCATCCGCCAAGAGCTCGACAAGTGGGGCCGCGTCGTCGAGGCGGCGCACATCGAGCGGCAGTAGTTACACGCGCCGCACCATAGCCGGGTTGAGCTGCTTGATGCTCGGCGCGCCGACCTGCTGCATGATCGCGAAGAGCTCGACGCGCAGGATCTCGAGCGCGCGCTCGACGCCCGGCTGGCCGAAGGCGCCCAACCCCCAGATGTACGGCCGTCCCACACAGACGGCTTGGGCACCCATGCAGAGCGCCTTGACGATGTCGGTGCCGCGGCGAAAGCCGCTGTCGACCAGCACCGGCATGCGGCCTTTCACCGCCTCGACGATCTCCGGCAGCGCATCGATGGTCGAGCGGCCGCTGTCCTCGCTGCGCGCGCCGTGGTTCGAGACGATGATGCCGTCCATGCCGTTCTGCACGGCGAGCACCGCGTCCTCGTGCGCCAGGATGCCTTTGAGCACGATCTTCATTTTCGTCGTGTCGCGCAGCCGCTTGAGAAAGTCCCAGGTCATGGCCGACGATTGCGTGTGCGTCAGGCCGCTGATATCCAGGCCCTGGTACATCGAGCGGCGCTTCATGTTGGTCTCGAAGCTCGAGCGGTCGTGGCAGCCCGAGCAGTCGCGCGAGTCGGTGCGCTGCAGGCGGAAGAGCGTCTCCTGGTTGCGGCCGCCGCTGCGATCGACGGTGACCGCGACGACCGGGCAGCCGGCCTTTTCCGCGCGCGTCACCATGCCCTTCGCCACGTCCCATTTGTTGGTGGCGTAGAGCTGGTACCAGACCGGCGCGCCGCGCGCCGCGGTCACCTCTTCGACGCCGCTGGTGGTCGCGGTCGACAGGATCATCAGGTGGTTGCCGGCTTTCGCTCCCTTGGCGGTGGCGATCTCGCCCTCGGCGTGGAACGATTTCTGGCCGCCCACCGGCGCCACCACGATCGGCGACGGATAGCGCGTGCCGAGAATCTCGGTGCTCATGTCGACCTTCTCGACGTTCACCAGGCGCCGCGGGCGCAGCTGCAGCTTGAGGAAGTCCTCGCGGTTGGCGCGCAAGGTCACCTCGTCGTCGATGCCCGAAGCCATGTAGCCGAAGTGCGCCGGCGGCACGTTCTGGCGCGCGACCGGCTCGAAATCGAACACGTTGATCGCCTCCTTCGGGCTCTTGATCAGCTTGTCCGGCTCGAGCGGCGCCCACATGGCCGGGTCCGAAACCCGCGACTTCGGCAGGAGCTGCGCCCAGCCATAGCCGGCGGTCCCGGCGAGCGGGCTCGCCGCGAGGAACTGCAGGAAACGACGACGGTTCTCTTGCGACATTGGCACCTCCCCTTGGCGGCTAGTTTAGCGTGACAGCGGCTGCCATATGCTTTAGGCTTGATCTATTCAGGCTTGGAGCATCCCATGGCTGTCGCCTATACCGACCGTGAAACCATTGCCCGCTCCGACGACCACCGCGCGCTGCGCATCTGGCTGCGGCTGCTCACCTGCACCCAGATGATCGAGCGCGTGGTGCGCTCGCGGCTGCGCGAGCAGTTCGGCACCACGCTGCCGCGCTTCGACCTGCTGGCGCAGCTCGAGCGGCATCCCGAGGGCCTCAAGATGAACGAGCTCTCGCGCCTCCTGATGGTCACCGGCGGCAACATCACCGCGATCGTCGACCAGCTCGAGAAGGAAGCTTTGGTCGAGCGGCTCGACGAGCCGGCAGACCGCCGCGCCTTCCGCATCCGCCTGACGCGCGCCGGCGAGCGCACCTTCACCGAATGGGCGCGCGAGCACGAGGCGTGGGTCGTCGGCCTGCTTTCGGGACTGTCGCGCCGCGAGCAGGACGATTTGCTGCGCCTGCTGGCGAAAGCCAAAGAGCATGCCGTGGAGGTGACCCCGTGAATCCGAAGCATTTCGTCTGGCACGTCGAGGGCAAGGTCGGCGTCATCACGCTCAATCGTCCGGAGCGCAAGAACCCGCTGACGTTCGACTCCTATGCCGAGCTGCGCGATTTTTTCAGATCGTTAAATCAAAATCGGAACATCAAGGCCATCGTGCTGCGCGGCGAGGGCGGCAATTTCTGCTCCGGCGGCGATGTGCACGAGATCATCGGCCCGCTCACCAAGATGAGCATGCCGCAGCTGCTGGAGTTCACGCGCATGACCGGCGATGTGGTGAAGGCGATGCGCCATTGCCCGCAGCCGCTCATCGCCGCGGTCGACGGCGTGTGCGCCGGCGCCGGTGCGATCCTCACCATGGCCTGCGACCTGCGCTACGCCGCGCCGGACGCGAAGGCGGCGTTCCTCTTCGCGCGCGTCGGCCTCGCCGGCTGCGACATGGGCGCCTGCGCGATGCTGCCGCGGATCATCGGCCAGGGCCGCGCCGCCGAATTGCTCTACACCGGCCGCTCGATGAGCGCGGAAGAAGGGCGTGCG
>DASWER010000061.1:0-3936 GCA_036394655.1 Burkholderiales bacterium | reverse complement strand
TACCCGTACTCGTTCCGCTCGCCCTATCGCGGCGACGCGCAGAAGACCGAGGACCATTGCGTCGCCGAGTTCGAGCGCCTGTTCGAGCACGAGTACACCGGCGCCTGGAACCCGAAGACCGGCCGCGCGGAATTCGGCGCGCTGTTCGTCGAGGCGGTGCAGGGCACCGGCGGCTACGTGATTCCGCCGAAGAACTATTTCAGGCGCATGGCCGAGATCTGCAAGCGCCACGGCATCCTGGTGGTGGACGACGAGATCCAGATGGGCTTCCAGCGCACCGGCAAGCTGTGGGCGATGGAGCACTTCGACATGCAGCCCGACATCATCGTCTTCGGCAAGGCGCTCACCAACGGGCTGAACGCGCTCTCCGGCATCTGGGCGCGCGAGGAGCTGATCAATCCGAAAGTGTTCGGGCCGGGCTCGACACACTCGACGTTCTCCTCCAACACGCTCGGCACCGCCACCGGACTTGCGGTGATGCGCATCCTCGGGGCGCCGGATTACGGCCCCGGCGTGATGCGCAAAGGCGCGCAGTTCCTCGGCAAGCTCAAGCAGCTGCAGGCGAAGTACCCCGAGATCGGCGAGGTCGACGGCCTCGGGCTCGCGCTGCGCATGGAGATGTGCGAAGCCGACGGCTTCACGCCGAGCCGGCGCCTCGCGGACCGCATGTTCCAGATCGGGCTCGAAGGCGATCTCTCCATCGGCGGGCGCACCATGGGCCTGGTGCTGGACATCGGCGGTTACTACAAGAACGTCATCACGCTCGCGCCCTCGCTCGAGATCACGCCGGCCGAGATGGAGCTGGCGATCCTCGCCCTCGACCAGGTCATCGCGCGCGCCAAAGCGTCGTTGCGTTAGGCCCTTGCTGCCGCGACGCGCGCTCGTCCTGCGCCTCGCGCTCGCGATCGCGCTCGACACGGTCGTCCAGCTGCTCTGGAAACTGGGCGCGATGGAGCTCGAGCCCGCGATCCTCGCCCTGGTGGCGGCGCTCTTCGCCTGGCAGCTCGTCAACTGGCTGCGCGTGCTGGAGAGCTCGGACCTGAGCTATTCGCAACCGATCACCTCGCTCAGCCTGGTGTCGGTGCTCGCCTTCTCCGTTCTCTTCCTGGGCGAGCGCCTCGACGCGCTCAAGATCCTCGGCATTGCCCTGATCCTTGCCGGTGTCTGGTTCATCAGCCGCGGCCCGCACCACAGCGCCGCTGCCGCCGCCGCGCCATGACCGAGGCGGTCATCGGCGTCGCCCTGGTCGTCCTGTGCTCGATCATCGAGGGCGTCGCCCAGGTATTCTTCAAGAAGTCTGCGCTGGTCGCGGTACGCAAGCAGGCCTGGATCAGCGCCGGCGTGGTGCTGTTCGTGCTTCAGGCATTGATCTACACCGGGGCGCTGCGCCTCGTCGAGGTGAGCACGGCGTTCCCGATCGGCAGCATCGGCTTCGTGGTGGTGGCGCTGCTGTCGCAGCGCTTCCTGGGCGAGCCCGTGACCGGCCCGCGCTGGACCGGCGTCGTGCTGATCACGCTCGGCGTCGGCCTGCTCGCGGTGCAGGCATGACGTTTTCGGTCCGCTTCGTGCGCTGGGCGGTCGAGATCGATGCCACCCTCTGGCAGGCGTGCTTCCCCGCGCCGCTCGAGGGACGCTGGTGGTACGAGGTGCTGGAGCAATCGGAGCTCGAGGATCAGTTCTCCTTTCTCTACGGCGTGATCGAGCGCGACGGCGTTGCGGTGGGCATCGCGCCGGCGTTCCTGATGGATTTTCCGCTGTCCCTGGTCGCGCCAGCCGCGCTGCAGCCGCTCGTGCGCTGGCTCGGCCGCTTGGCGTATCCCAGGACCCTGTTCGTCGGCTCGCCTTGCGCCGACGAAGGCACGGTCGGCCTCGCCGCCGGCGTCGACAGGAAAGCCGCCCTGCTCGCGCTGCAGCAGGCCTTGCGCACACACGCACGCGCGCTGGGGGCCTCGCTCCTGGTATGGAAGGACTTCGCGCCCGCCACGGCGCCGGAGCTCGCGGGACTCTTCCCGGTGGTCAGCTTCCCGGGCACCGTGGTCGAATTCGGCAGCCCCCGCAAGGAGGATTACTTTGCCAGCCTGAAGGGCTCGCGCCGGCACATCCTGCGGAAGAAGCTGCGCCGCAGCGCCGCGCAGGCCGCGCTGCGCACCGAAGTCATTCAGCGCCCGCAGGGCGAGGTGCTGGATGAGCTGTTCGCGCTGTTCGGGCAGACGTATGAGCGGGCCGAGACCCGTTTCGAGAAGCTCAACCGCAAGTTCTTCGCGTTGATCGCCGAGCAGCCGATGGCGCATTTCATCGTGCTGCGAGAGCCGGCGAGCGGTGCGCTGGTCGCCTTCATGCTGTGCTTCGAGCTCGGGCCGAAGGTCATCAACAAGTTCATCGGCATCGACTATCGGCGGCCCAAGGAATGGCTGCTTTACTTCCGCTTGTGGGATGCCGCGGTCGACTGGGCGCTCGCGCGCGGCGCGCAGTCGATCCAAAGCGGGCAGACCGGCTACGCGCCCAAGATCGAGACCGGCCACCAGCTCGTGCCGCTCGTCAATTACTGCATGCACCGCAACTTCGCCGTGCACGCCGTGGCGCGGGCCTGCGCCCGCCACATCGACTGGTCCAGCCTCGACGACGCTCTAGCGCGGCATGTACGCGCACACCCCGAGGCTCAACGCGCCCGCACCCAGACCTGGGAGCGACCGAAAAGCGAGATCCCGACGTAGCCGCGCACTTCGAGCTTGGCGCCGCCCTCGAGCAGCGTGAGGGTGCAGCGGTAGACCCGACCTTCGTCCGGATCGAGGATCTCGCCCTCGCCGTGCTGCGCGCGCAGGATTTGCATGCCGACGACCGGCTTGCCCTTGAGCTCGCCCGGGCATAGCTCGCACAGCGGATTGGCGCTCGGCGCCGGCGGCGAGTACACCCTCACGATGTGCCCGCGCAGCTCGCCATCTACTTCGGTGATGCGCACCAGCGCCTCGGGCTGGCCGCGCTCGTTGATCGTCTGCCACAGGCCGAGCGGCGCAGGCGCCTGCGCCGCAGCGCCGAGCGCCGCCAGGCTGAAGGCTAGGGCGCGGAGAA
The DNA here is from genome assembly GCA_036394655.1 of Burkholderiales bacterium. Taxonomy (GTDB): domain Bacteria; phylum Pseudomonadota; class Gammaproteobacteria; order Burkholderiales; family SG8-39; genus SCGC-AG-212-J23. Next base: position 867 of record DASWER010000061.1, on the reverse strand, counting down.
TGCGGCCGTCGCCTTGACGGCATCGCGCTTGCGCGTCGGCATGCCCTTGAAGTCGTAATGCATCTGGCTCGCGATCGGCACGCCGTGCGCGCTCACCGCGCAAAGCCCGGCGTACGACGCGAAGCGCGGCGGCGCGGCCACGCCCTCGGCCAGCAGCCGGGCATTGTCGAACAGCATGTCGAGGCTGCCGAAGGCGCCGTAGAGCTGGATCGCGCGCAGCATGACCGGCTTGAGGCACGGGCCGAACAGCTCGTCGAAGCGCTCCTGCTCCTGGCGGATGACGTCATAGTCGAGCTGGCGGTAGTCGTGCGTCGGCGCCTCGCCGAGCGCCATGGCGATCGCAGCGTCGATCTCGCGGTAGCTGCAGCTCGCCTGCGCGCCCGCGGAGATGTGATAGAGCTGGTGCGCGAGTTGCGGCGCCTCGAGCAGGCGCAGGATCGCCTGCGCGGCATAGTCGACCGGGACCAGGTCGATGCGGCTGTCGGCCGGGCACGGAAAGCAGCGCAGCGCGCGCGCCATGCGGAACACCCAGAAAATACTCGGTGAGGCCTTGCAGCCCAGGCGCGTGTGGCCGACGATGATCGAGGGCCGCGCGATCACCAGCGGCAGTCCGGGGATCTCGCGCAACTGGCGCTCGCCCTCCAGCTTCGAAGCGGTGTAGGGCACGAGCTGCAGCGCGTCCGCGGGCGGCTGGTAGCCCTCCAGCACCAGCTTCGGCGCATCGGCGCCGCAGGACATCGCGGTGCCGACCTGGATGAAGCGGCGCAGCCGCGCGCGCGAAGCGATGACGCGGGCGAACCCCACCGTGCCCTCGACGTTGGTCCGCAAAATCTGCGGATGATTGCTGAAGGAAGCGAAGGCGGCGCA
>DASWER010000060.1:0-10281 GCA_036394655.1 Burkholderiales bacterium | reverse complement strand
CGGAATTTGCTGGGGCCGCCGTGGGAGACGGGGCACTACGCGGCCGGCAACAACACCGTCTGGACCTGGTACATGAATTCGGACCCGTCGGAGCTCGACGTGCGGATGTCGCCCGATGGCGTGGTGCGCGAGGTCTTCAGGCTGGACCCGAACGACGACTAGAGCCGCCGGGACGTCCCTGCGAATCGCGTAGCGCCGCTTCATGCGCCCGCGGAAGCGGTGGCCGGGCGCAGCGCCCGCCCCAGCGCTTCGGCGATGTCGCGGCGCACGAGGGGCTTGCGCAAGACTTCGGCGACGCCCGTGGCGCGCGCCCGCTCCGCGAGCTGCGCGCCGCTGTAGCCGCTCATCAGCACGATCGGCAGCTCGGGCCGCAGGCGCCGGAGCTCGCGCGCGAGCTCGACGCCGCTCAGCTCCGGCATGGCCTCGTCGGTCAGCACGACGTCGTAGCGCTGCGGCTCGGCGCGAAACGCTGCCAGCGCGGCGACGCTCGAGGTGAAGCCGGCCGGGTCGTAGCCGAGCTCGGCGAGCGTCTGTTCAGCCAGCGCGACCAGCGAGCGCTCGTCGTCGACCACCATCACCGTCTCGCCGTCGCCGTGCGGCAGCTCGGCCGCATCGGCGGCGGCCGGACGGACGGTCTCGCCGGCGAGCGGCAGCCAGACCGTGAACGTGGTGCCCGCGCCCGCCTGCGTCGCGACATCGATCGCTCCACCAAGGTCCGCGACGATGCCATGCACCAGCGACAGGCCGAGGCCGGTGCCTTTGCCGACGCCCTTGGTGGTGAAGAAGGGGTCGAACATGCGCTCGAGCACCGCGGGCGGGATGCCGCTGCCGGTGTCGCGGACCGCCAGCCGCACATAGGCGCCCGGCGCGAGCGCGCCGTGCGAAAGCGCGCGACGCTCGGCGACGGAGGCCCGATCGAGCACCACCGTGACGACCCCGGCGCGCGCCATCGCCTGGACCGCGTTGGTGCACAGATTCATCACGACCTGGTGCAGCTGCGTCGCGTCACCCATGACTGCAGCGTCGCCCGCGTCGAGCTGCTTCTCGAGGCGCACGTGAGCGGGCAGCGCGGCGGCCAGCAGCTCGAGCGTCTCCTCGACCACCGCTTGCAAGTGCACTTGGGCTTGCTCGCCCAATCCGCTGCGGCTGAAAGCGAGGATGTGCTCGACCAGTCCCTTGCCGCGCGCGCCGGCGTGCATGACCTGATCGAGATGGCGGCGCGCCGCGCCGTCCGCGGGCACATTCTTCTGCGCGAGCTCGCCGTAGCCGAGGATCGCCCCCAGGATGTTGTTGAAGTCGTGCGCGATGCCCCCGGCAAGCGTGCCCATCGCCTCCATCTTCTGCGACTGGCGCAGCTGTCCCTCGAGCCGCGCCTGCTCGTCCTCGGCCGCCTCGATGCGTGCGAGCTGCCGCACCAGCACCGCGATCAGCAGCGCGCCGATGAGAGAAAGCGCGAGCGTGCGCACCGCGGCGTGCACTGTCTCCGCCCACCACGGCGCGAGCACCGCGCTGCGGTCGCGCGTGACCGCCACGACAAAGGGGTGGCCGGGCACCGCCGAAGCGGCGACGAAGCGCGACACCCCGTCGAACGAGCTGACGATCAGCGTCGCCGGCTCGGCCGCGAGACCGCGCGCGGCGGCGAGCGGCAGGAATCTGTGGCCGATCGCCCCCGCCACGGCCGGCTGCAGCGCCAGCACCAGGCCGTCCTCGCGCAGGAGCAGGACCCGGGTCCCCTCGACGAGGTCGATCGCGCCGTAGAACCGCTGGAACTCGTCGAGTTCGATGAGCGCGCGCACCGTGCCGAAAAGACGCCCCGAGCGCTCGACCGCGCGCGAGAAGACGAAACGGCCGCGCTCGTCCACGCCGTCGCGCAGCGCGCTGAAGCGCGCGGGGTCCGGGATGTCCGCCTCAGGCAAGCGCGACGAAAACCAGCTGTAGCGCGGCACGCGCTCGGCATCGAGGACCACGATGCCGAGCAGCGGCAACCCGACCGCGTGCTGCGCGAGCCTTTCGCGGGCCAGCTCGGGAGCGAACCGGTCGCCGTAGTTCGCGTACCAGCTTGCGGTGTCGCGCATGATCAGGTCGACGGACTGAAAGCTGCGCGCGGCCTGCTCGGCGAGCGCGCGCGACAGCGTGGTGAGCGCCTGATCGGTGGCCTGGAGCGATCGGCGATACGAGCGCCACACATCGTAGGCGGAGGATGCCGCGAAGGCGACGATCAGCAGGCTGCCGAGCGCCACGATGCGCCGCCTGAGCGCGAGGCGGCTTGGGGGCAGGGGCTTCAACCCGGACGCAGAGCGCGTCCCAGGGCGTGGGCGATGTCGCGCCGCACGAGCGGCTTGCGCAGCAGCTCGGCGACGCCCGCGGCATGCGCGCGCTCGGTAAGCTGCGCGCCGCTGTAGCCGCTCATCAGCACGATCGGCAGCTCGGGCCGCACGCGCCGGATCTCGCGCACCAGCTCGACGCCGCTCATGTCCGGCATGGTCTCGTCGGTGAGCACCAGATCGTAGCGCTGCGGGTCGGCGCGGAACGCGCGCAGCGCGGCGACGCTCGAGCGGAATCCCGCCGGCTCGTAGCCCAGGGCGGCGAGCGTCTCTTCCGCGAGCGCGACGAGCGAGCCCTGGTCGTCGACGATCATCACGGTCTCTCCATTACCCTGCGGCAGGTCGCCGGCCGGCTCGGTGAGCGCCCGCGTCGTCTCGCCCGCCGCCGGCAGCCACACCGTGAAGGTGGTGCCGGCGCCGGCTTGCGTCGTCACGTCGATCGCGCCGCCGAAGTCGGCGACGATGCCGTGCACCAGCGACAGCCCGAGCCCCGTGCCCTCGCCGACCCCTTTGGTGGTGAAGAACGGATCGAACATGCGCTCGAGCACCGTGGACGGGATGCCGCTGCCGGTGTCGCTGACCGCCAGCCGCACATAGGGACCCGCCGCCAGCGTGCCGTGCGAGAGCGCGCGGCGCTCCGGCACCGTGGCGCGATCGAGCACCACGGTGAGCAGCCCGCCATGCTCCATGGCCTGCAGCGCATTGGTGCACAGGTTCATCGCCACCTGGTGGAGCTGCGTGGCGTCGCCGACCACCGCCGTGTCGCCGGCGTCGAGCCGTTGCTCGAGGCGCACGTCCGCGGCGAGCGACGCGGCGAGGATCTCGAGCGCCTCCTCGACCACCGACTGCACGTGCACCGGCACGCGCTCGCCCAGGCCGCTCCTGCTGAAGGCGAGGATGCGCTCCACCAGCTCCTTGCCGCGCGCGCCGGCCTGCATCACCTGATCGACATGGCGGCGCACGGCGCGACCTTCCAGGCCCTTCTGCGCCAGCTCGCCGTAGCCGAGGATCGCGCCGAGGATGTTGTTGAAGTCGTGCGCGATGCCGCCGGCGAGCCGGCCGACCGCTTCCATCTTCTCCGCCTGGCGCAGGCGCGCGGCCTGCTCGCGCAGCGCCTCTTCGGCCTGCTCGCGCTCGGTCACGTCCATCGAGCTGCCGACATATTCGACCAGATCGCCTGCGGCGTTGAACACCGGATGGCCGACGACGTGGACGTATTTGACCGTGGCGTCCGGCAGGCACACGCGATAATGGGTTTCGAGCTCACTTGTTTCACGCACAGCCGTCTTCAAGTCGTCGACGTACCGGCCGTGATCGCCGGGATGAATCCGCGCCAGGATGGCCTCGTCCGAAGGCATGTCCGCTTGCGAGTCGAAGCCCAGCATGCGGTACTGCTCCTCGGACCAGTGGGTGAGCTGCTTGGTCTGGGCGCTCCACGCCCAGCTGCCGGTGCGGCTCAGCTTCTGCCCTTCGGCCAGGTAGGTCTCGCTGCGCTGCAACGCTTCCTCCGTACGCCTGCGCTCCGTGATGTCCCTCGCCGTGCCGCACCAGCGCACCGGCCGCCCGGAGGCGTCGCGCACGCACACGCCGATGTGCTGCAGCCAGCGGATCTCGCCACGGACGATCGCGCGCAGTTCCATGCTGAGCCGCGAGCCGCTGCCGGCAAAAAGCTCAGCCATCGCGCGCTGCCACTTCTCCAGGTCCTCGCGCACCAGCGGCGTGCGCGCCAGATAGTCTTCGCGCGAAGTGAAAACCGTATCCGGCGGCAAGCCGAAGAGATCCAGGGTGCGCGCGGACAGGTAGTACTGGTCCGAGCCGACGATCCAGTCCCAATGGGCATCCTCGGCGGCCAGCATCGCCAGCGCATAGCGCTCCTCCGAGAGGCGCAGCGCCTCCTCGGCGCGCATGCGCGCGGTGACGTCGCTTACCGAGCCGGCCCAGCGCACCGGCTTGCCGCTCGCGTCGCGCAAGCACATGCCGATGACGTGCAGCCAGCGCGTATCTGCGTGCGGCGTGATGCGGATCACGACGTCGACGCGCGGCGTAGCGCCCGCGAAATGCGCGGCCACGGCGGCGTCGTACTTCGGCCGATCCTCCGGATGGAACGCTATGCGGTCCATGACGTCCTCGCGCCGCGAGGACTGGAAGCCGGGCGGAAAGCCGCCGATCTCGAGATAGCGCGGCGACGCATAGAATTCGTCGCTCTCGATATTCCAGTCCCAGTGGCCCTCGCCCGAGGCCTGCACGGCAAGCGCATAGCGCTCCTCCGAGAGGCGCAGGGCCTCCTCCGCGCGCTTGCGCTGCGTAACGTCGCGGTAGATGCCGTAGTACCCGATCGGCTTTCCGCCCAGAACGATCGGCGCACGCTTGATCGACACATGGATGCGCGTGCCATCCTTGCGCCGGCGCTCGCGCTCGACGACGAACCGCTCACCTGACCGGACCCGCGCGAACCCGGCGCGCGAGTCTTCGAGCTCGTCCTCGGGCACGATCAGATCGACGATCAGGCGTCCGGCCGCCTGCTCCGCGGTATACCCGAAGAGCGCGGCGAACTCGCGGCTGATTCGCAGCACGCGCGCCTCCAGGTCCATGAGGACCACCGCGTCGGGCGAGCCTTCGAACAGCTCGTCGAGGAGCGCCGTCTTGTGCAGCACCTCGGCCTCGTTTCTCTTGCGCTCGGTGATGTCCCGGTAGATGGCGTAGTGCCCGATCGGCCGTCCACGAACAACGATCGGCCCGCCCTTGATCGACACCTGGATCAGGGTGCCGTCCCTGCGCCGGCGCATGCCCTCGAACGCGACCCGCCCGACGGTGGTCTGGGCCCGCGCGCGAGCCGCGACCGAGCGCTCGAGCTCGTCATCAGGCACGATCAGATCGGCAAGAGAGGCCCCGACGATCTCCTCCTCGGCATACCCGAACAGGGCACTGAACTCCCGATTGACCCGGACCACGCGCTTGTCCGGGCTCGAGAGCACCACCGCATCGGGTCCGCCAACGAACAGCTCGTCGAGGAGCGCCGTCTGGCGCAGCAGCTCGGCTTCGCTGCCCTTGCGCTCGGTTATGTCGTTGTTCGTCTCCAGCACCGCCACGGCGTTGCCGCGCTCGTCGCGCTGCAGGGCCCACCGGCTCGCCACCATGACCTGCGTGCCGTCTCGCTTCTTATGGGTGAGCTCCCCTTCCCAGCGGCCGGTGCGCAGCAACTCCGTTTTGATTTGCGCCAGCGGCTCGGGGAAGCTGGTTTGCAGGAGCTGGTGAGTGGTTTGGCCGATCGCCTGCTCGCCCGCCCAACCGTAAAGCTCCTCGGCGCCGCGATTCCAGTAGGTGATCGTGTCGCCCATGTCGCGAACGAAAATCGTGTCGCGCGTGAGGTCGAGGAGGCTGGCCTGCTCCAGCAGCACCTCTTCGGCCTGCTGGCGCTCGATGGCGATGCTCGCAAGATGGGTGACCTGCTCGATCAAACCGAGCTCTTGCGCAGTGGCGCTGCGCGGCTCGCGATAGTAGGTCGCGAAGGTCCCCAGCACCTTGCCCTCCGAGGACAGTATCGGCGAGGACCAGCAAGCCCGCAGCCCGTGCGCCAGGGCGAGATCGCGAAACTCGGCCCACAGCGGATCCGTGGCGATGTCCGAGACCATCACCGGCTCTGCGCGGTAAGCGGCCGTGCCGCACGAGCCCACGGCCGGTCCGATGACGATGCCGTCGATCGCTTTGGTGTAGGCATCCGGCAGGCTCGGCGCTGCGCCGTGCCGCAGGCAGTTGACCTGCGGATCGAACAGCAGGATCGAACACAGCGAGCCGCTCGCCAGCTCCTCGACCAGCCGGCACAAGGCATCGAGGATTGCCGCGCGCGAATCGCCGCGCGCGATCATCTCGAGCAGCCGCTTCTCGCCGGCCAGGGCGGCCGTCGCCAGGCGCTGCTCGGTGACGTCCATGACCGCTCCGACGAACTCGACCTGGCCCGACGCATCGCCCGAGGCGTGGGCGACGACCTGGACGTGCTTGACGCAGCCGTCGGGCATCACCAGCCGGTATTCAAGCTCGAAATCCTTTTCCTCCCGCGCGGCGCGCTCGATGGCCGCTGTGACGAGGGCGGCGTCCTCCGGGTGGACACGCTGGAGCACCGCTTCGACGGTCGGTTGTGTGGCCCGGTCGTACTGGAAGATGCGAAAGGTCTCGTCCGACCAGACGATCTCGCCGGAGGTGACGTTCCAGCCGAAGCTGCCCGCATGGCTCAACCGTTGCGCTTCCGCCCAGTACGCCTCCTGGCGCTGCTCGGCACGCCGGCGCGCGGCGAGGATGCTGCTCGCATTCTGCAGAGCGGAGGATCGCAGCTGCGCGTGCTCGTCGTGCTTGGTCGTCATGCGCTGGCTCCGATCAGTTGCGCAGCCATTGCCGTGCCGCGCACCCGCGCGCGGATCTTGGCAAAGGCCGTGTCGCGGCTGGTGGCGCCGTTGTCGAAGAAAGGCGAGAAGCCGCAGTCGTCGGTGGTGCCGAGCTGCCCGAGCGGGATGTACTCCAAGGCTTCGAGCACGCGGTCGCGCACCTCTTCCGCGGTCTCGATGCGCGGATCGATCGGCGCGATCACGCCAACGAAGATCCACCGGTCGGGCCTCAGGTGCTTGCGGATGATTTGCAGAACGTGCCGGCGGTCGGGTTCGCCCGCCAGCGCGATGTAGAAGTTTCCCGCCTTCAGCTCAAACAGGCTCGGCAGCAGCGCGGCGTAATCGACATCCGCGCTATGCGTCGATTCGAGATCGTTGCCGGGGCAGGTATGCACGCCGATGCGGCGGCGCTCTTCCGCAGAGAAGCGCGACAGCGCGAGATTGTTGAGGTCGACGAAGCTGTTCAGGAGATTGCCCGAGGGATCCACCCTTACCGCCAGGCGTCCTTCGGTGAAGTCCACCTGCACCTTGTGCGCGCCGCTTTTCAGGCAGCGGCGCACCTCGGTTTCATGCTCGCGCAACAGATCGTCGATGAATTGCTCGCGCGAATAATCGGCAATCGGCTCCGCCGGGTACAGCAGGCTCAGCGCCGAAGGCGAGATCACCGCCTGCTTGACCGGCACGTGCGCGTAGCGCCGGGCGATGTCCAGGTGGCGATCCGCGTACTGCCGGTAACGGAAAGGACCGCGCGTGAGCCGCGGCAGGCGCCGCGTATGGCCGTCGGCGAACGCGATGGTGAAACCATCCGGGGCGAGGTTGGCAGCCCCATGCACGCAGTAGGTCGCAAAATCGTGGTACTTCCACTGTTCACCGTCGGTCACGACCGGAGAGCCGGTGGCCTCGAAGCGCTCGATGGTGTCGCGCACCGCGTCCTCATAGAGAGCCGCATCGTCGCTGTCGCCCTGCGCCACGCTCGCGATGAGGGCGGCGGATCGCGGGATGCTGCCAATCGGCTCGGTCGGTATGGTGAGGTTCACCCGGCGGGGCCGATGGCAGCCTGGACGGCTTTGAGCACGTCGCTCCTTGTGAACGGCTTGGCGATCAGCTGGCGCACGCCCAGCGCGCGCGCCGCCCACCACGAGCCGTCGAGACCGGCGCGGAACTGGGCCGAGATGGCGATCACCGGGACGCCGGGGTGCGCCTGCTGCACCGAGCGCACGATATCCGGGCCGGCTTGCCGCGGCATGTACAGGTCGACGATCACCAGATCCGCGCCGTTCGCCGGCGCGACGGCGCGCGGTGCCTGCCCGAAAACGGCATAGCCCGCCGCGGTCAGCCATTCCGTGAGCAGTCCGCGCATCAGGTCGTCTTCCTCGATGATTACGATACTCGACATCGGTCCCGGCTAGTCATGGTTGATTGTCGCGGCGGCGCGTTGCGCGGCGATTTCGCCGGGTTACAGGCGTAACATGTGCTGCTCCGCGGCAAAGCCATGACCAGCGCCGGGCAGCAACTCCACATTCTCGTCGTCGACGACGATCCGGCGATGCGCCAGCTGGTCTCGGGCTACCTGCAGGAGAACGCGCTGCGGGTCACCGCGGTCGCCACCGGCGCCGAGATGGCGCAGGCCCTCGGCGAGCGCGCCATCGATCTGGTGGTGCTCGACCTGCGCCTCGCCTCGGAGGACGGCATGCAGCTCGCGCGCAAGCTGCGCGAGGAATCCGCCGTGCCGATCATCATCGTCACCGGCAAGCAGGACGAAGCCGACCGCGTGATGGGCCTCGAGCTCGGCGCCGACGACTACGTCCTCAAGCCCTTCAGCCCGCGCGAGCTGCTGGCGCGCATCCGCGCGGTACTGCGCCGCTACCAGACGGCGCGCGAGGTGCTCCCGCCCAGGAGCGAGGAGCGCCGCGCCTACCGCTTCGTCGGCTGGGAGCTCAACCTGGGCCGGCGCCGCCTGATCTCGCCCGACGGCAGCAGCGTCGAGCTGACCCTCGGCGAATTCAACCTGCTGCAGGCGTTCTGCGCCGCGCCGCAGCGCGTGCTGTCGCGCGAGCAGCTGCTCGATCTGTCGCGGCTCAACGGCGCCGAGGTGTTCGACCGCTCGGTCGACGTGCAGATCCTCCGGCTGCGCCGCAAGATCGAGCCCGACCCCGCCCGGCCGCAGTACATCTGCACCGAGCGCGGCGTGGGCTACGTCTTCAGCGTGCCGGTCGAAGTGCTGAAATGAGGGCCGCATTTCGGTCGTAACAGCGGTGCAATCCGCTGGACATCGGCAGGGCGTGCAATGGCGTAAAGGAGGTTGCCATGCTGATGGATACCACCGTGATGGACACCGCCGTTATCGCCGATGTCTCCGTGCGCATCGCTGCGCTTTTCGTGAAGCTGCCGATGCTGACCGGCTTCTCGGTGCAGCACAGCGCGAGCTTGTCCAGGGACCGCAACAGCGCGCCGCTCGTCGGCGAGCTCTGTGTCGCCGATGTCTCGGTCGATGCGTGGCCCGGCTGGCAGGCCGGACCTGCGGTGCACGACGAGATCGCGCAAACGCTGCTCGAGCTGCTCAACGACCGTCCGGAGTCCTACGAGGCGCTGCGCGGGCAGACCTTCGCCAGGACGTTCCATTGAACCGCTCATGTGGAGCCGCTACGCTGAGGGCGGGAAGACGGCATCGACGGAGCGGCCGCTTTTGAGTTGGCACTGGCCCTGCCCGCCGCCGCCCATTCCCGCGTCCGGGTGATTGAGATAGAAATGGCAGCGCATCTGTTGCCCGTCCGCGGCCTGCAGGTTGGCCATCACGCGGCCTGAGTAGTTCGTCGTGAAAGCGGTATCGGGGAAGGGTGTGAATCCTCCGAATCCGCCCCAACCGCCCCAGCCGCGCTCCCAGCCGCTCCACATCGGATCGAAGGCCTGGCTGCTGGTCGTGCTCGTGACTTCCAGATAGGGACCCGAGAAGGTCTGCCCATCTTTCAGCGCCGCCGTCATGTTGCCGCTCACGCCGCCGTCGGTGCTCTTCCACGAAAACTGGACCGCTTCGTTTCCGGGAGAGACAGACCCGGTACCGGTACCCATCGTCGTGCAGGCGCTCAGCGCAATGCCGGCGCATAGGAGGATTGTGAGGGCCTTCACTGGTTTTCCTCCAGCGCGAGCGCAGCAATGGTTTCGCGCAACTTCCGGGCGCGCGCGCCGCAGGCGTTGAACGAAAGGCAGAGGAATTCAGGCGCCACGTCGATCTCGGCGCAATCGGGCAGTTGTTGCATGGTCGACTCCTTTCTGATGGCAATTGGAACGCCGCCTACTTTCGAACCACGCGATTGCCGCGGGATTTCGGCGTGATTGCGGCGGTAACCCGATTACGGCGGAAACCAAGCCGCAATCGTGACGCAACCGCTTTTGCCGACCATGGCTCCTGCAGCATCTTTCTTCAACAAAAGGAGCCTGTAATGAAATTGAGAAATCTTTGCCTTACTGCAGTCGTAGCGGCACTTTCCCTGCCGGCGCTCGCCGCCGAGCCCGTGGACCAGCCCGAGCCGTTCAACGCTAAGCAGGTCGCTGCCCCGGCGGAACAGCCGAATGCGGCG
>DASWER010000059.1:0-6703 GCA_036394655.1 Burkholderiales bacterium | reverse complement strand
CTACCTCGACGGCCTGTACAACAAGTACCTGCTGAATCCGGAGCGCAAAGCCGCGTAGATGCACACGTTCCAGACGCTCACGCTGGAGGAGGCGGAGCTCGTGCTGGACGCCGCGCAGGAGAAGTGCCGGGAGCTCGGCGTGCTGCAGGTGCTGTGCGTGGCGGACAACGCGGGCTATCCGATCGCGCTTCGCCGCCTCGACGGCGGCAAGGTCACCAGCGTGCAGATCGCCATGAACAAGGCGTTCACCGCCGCATGCCACCGCCGGCCCACCGATCAGTACAAGAACGCGCAGCCCGGCGGCGACGCCTTCGGCATCTTCACCCAGCATGACGGCCGCTTCACCACCTTCGTGGGCGGCGTGCCGATCATGGTCGACGGGCAAGTGGTGGGGGCCGTCGCCGCGTCCGGCGGCAACGCCGAGCAGGACACTGCGGTGTGCCTGGCCGGCATCGCCGCCTTCATGAGGCACCTGGGCAAGGCGCCATAGAGCTTCCGGCGCAGTGGTATTGCGAGGGCGATCCTTTTCAGCAGGAGAGGCAAAAGCTCTTCGCCCCCGCGTGGCAGCTCCTCGGCCGCGGCTCGATCCTGCAGAAGCCCGGCAACTACCTCTGCGCCAACCTCGCGGGCTGGCCGCTCGTCGCGCTCGTCAACCGCGAGGGCAAGCCAGCCGCTTTCAACAACGTCTGCCGCCACCAGCGCATGGGCGTGGTCGAAATCGGCGCCGGCAACTCGGCGGCCCTGCGCTGCAAGTACCACGGCTGGACCTACGACCTCGATGGCCGCTTCAGCTCGGCGCCTTCGGTCGTCGCGCCCGCGGATCCCTCATTGCCGGACAACAACCTCCAGCGCATCTCGCTCGCGATCTGGCATGGCCTCGCCTTCGTCTCGCAGACGGGGACCGGCGAGTCGCCTGCCACTTTCCTCGATGCGTGCGCCATCGACGAGACGAGGTTCTCGGGAGAATCGAGCACCGACATCGGCTGCAACTGGAAGCTCTACATCGAGCATTGCCTCGCCGAAGACCCCGCGTCGTGGGCCTGGCCTGCACTGATCGCGCGTGCCAGCGCGGACGGCACCGAGGTGCAGCAGGTGATCCCGCGCAGCTTCAGCCGTACTCGCGTGGTCCAGCATTCCTTCGGCGGCGCGAGGCTCGACCTCGCGCCGGCGAAAGCCGCGTGCGAAGACGCGCAGAAGCGCACGGAGGCCGGCGAACTTCCCAAGGCGGCGAACTCAGCCGTTGCCGCCTTCCGCCAGCGCGTTCGCTCTAGCGTTTAGGTTTTTTCCGGAATTCGGCCGGCACCACCGTGCCGCGCACGTGCTTCCTCTCATCCTGTCGTTATTTGACCAGAACGCCGTCGGCAAAGGCCGCGCAGATGTGATCGACAAAGGCACGCACTTTTGCGCTCGCAAGCCTCCGCGAGGCATGCAGGACCCAGAGCTCCATCGGCGGCGTTTTCAGAAATCCCCATTTGCGAAGGCGCCCGCTCGCCAGGTCGCCCGCGACAAACGATTCGGATAGGAGAGCCGCTCCGATGCCCGCGCGCACGGCGTCCCGCATCATCAGCAGCGATGAAAAGCGCGCTACCGGCCGCGGCACGAGCGGCGCCCGATAACCCTCGATGTTCCAAGGCGGCTCCAAGGCCGGCCGCCACGCCAACACCGCCGGGAAGCCCTGCAGATTCCTGGCAGTCGGCCTGGTGTGCTCGGGTGTCGCCGCGAGGACCACGCGATCCCGCAGAAAGCACCGACCTACCAACGTGCTATCCGGGCGAGGATTGAGGCGAATCACCACGTCATAGCCTTCCTCGACGAGATTCACCTCGCGATCGTCGGCGGTCACCTCCAGTTGAATGTCCGGGTAGCGCGCACAGAACTCGGCGGCCACCCGGCCCAGGCCGACGTGGGAAAGAAGCACCGGAGCGTTTACGCAAAGCCGGCCATGGAGCCGGTCCTGTCCGCCCCGAATCGAGTGCTCGGCCTCGCGAATCTCGCCCAGGAGATTCTCGGTCCGCGCCAGTAGCGCTTGCCCTTCATCGGTCAAGCGCAGCGCACGGCCACCGCGCTCGAACAACCGCACGCCGAGGTTCTCCTCGAGCTCGATGACGCGGCGCGAAAGCGTCGCCTTGGAGCGGCCGGATTTCCGGCTCGCGCGACCAAAGCCGCCGCTCGCAGCGACCAGGACGAAATCCGTGAGCGCATTGAGATCCATCTGGCGTCTCCAATTTGAGACGAAGTGTCTACCAAATCCAGTCTATTCGACTCCTGTGAGACGGTCTACTGTCCTAGACACCGTGGCAAACGCAAAGGAGCCGTGAGTGACCGATCTGTCGGCAAGCAAGGCGGACCCCGCGCGGCCGACGGCCGGGCTGAGAGGTGCTTCCTGGACAGCGAGCCGCCTGCCGAAAGACCTGCGCGTTTCCGTGCAAAGCCTGCGCACGCAGGACGGAGCGCAGGTGACCGGGTTTCTCTACTACCGAGGCGGGGAGAAGGCTGCGGTAAGTCTCATGCACCCTCGCGAGCTCGTCGCGTCGCATTATCTCGTGCCCGACGTGCTGGAGGCCGGCTGTGCCTGCTGGGTGCAGGGCTCGCGAAGCGTAGGCAACGACGTTCGGCTCGAGCATGAGATTGCGCTTTACGACGTCGCGGCAGGACTGAATTTCCTCCGCGACCAGGGCTTCGAACGGCTCTGCTTCCTCGGCAACTCGGGCGGCGCCGCGCTCTTTGCACTGTACCTTCAACAGGCGTCCCTCGCGCCGGCACGGCGCATCGTTCGCACGCCGGGTGGGCGGCCCACAAAACTTGGCGATACCAACCTGCCGGTTCCCGAGCGCCTGATCCTCGTCGCGCCTCACCCGGGGCCTGGAAAGCTCCTGCAGAACTGCATTGACCCATCGGTGATCGATGAAAAGGATCCTGCAGCGCTCGATGCCGCTCTGTTTCCCTTCAGCGCGGAAAACGGCTTCCGGGAACCCCCGGAAAGCGCGCGCTATTCCGAGGCGTTCGTTGCCCGGTACCGGTCAGCTCAGCGCGAGAGAGTGGCGCGAATCGACGCCCACGCCAAGGCCATCATCGAGGAGCGGCAGCGCTCCCGCGCCGCGGTCAGGGAACGCAGCACCCTGCAGAGCCGAATCGGCGCGGCGCATACGCCGATCTTCCAGGTGTGGCGCACCGACGCGGATTTGCGCTGCTTTGACTTGCACCTGGACCCGTCGGATCGAAAGTGGGGAACGGTCTGGGGCGCAGACCCCTTCGCGTCGAACTACGGAAGCGTCGGCTTCGGCCGCTCATGCACGGCGGAGAGCTGGCTCTCGAGCTGGTCGGGGATATCGTCCAACGCGTCTTTCGAGAAATGCGGGCCCGCCATCGAGCAACCGACGCTCATGATCGACTACACGGGCGACAACACCGTCTTTCCGTCCGATTCCGAAGCGATCTTCCAGTCCCTGCGCACCAGCGACAAGCACCGCGCCAGCATTCGAGGCAACCACCACGGGCAAGCCCTCCAGCAAGGGAAGCCATCGGGCCAGGTTCTCGCCGGCCGGACCATCCAGAACTTCCTCCGCGGTGCCCTGCAATGACGGGGGTGACCCAACCGATCGCCGGCGTCGTCTATCCGCCGCGGGAGACGCTGCAGCGGTACGTCGAGGCAGGCGCGCTTACCGACGAAACCTGGGTCGCTGCCCTCCAGCGTTCGTTCAAGGAGAACGGCGCCCGCATCGCGGTGGATGGTCCGGAAGGCGCGCTGACCTACGCGCAGCTCGATGGGCTCACCGACCGCGCAGGCGCCGCGCTCCTGGCAAGCGGCCTTCGGCCGCTCGACCGGGTCGTTTTCCAGCTGGGCAATTCCAAGGAATTGCTGATCGCATTCATCGGCTGCCTGAAAGCGGGGCTCATCCCGATCTGCACGCTCGCCGCCCATCGCGAGCAGGAAATCGGATACCTGGCCCGGCACGCGAAAGCGCGCGGCCACCTCGTGCAAGGCGACGACAAGTTTGATCTCGTGGGTTTTGGGCAGGAAATGCAGCGCAGCGTCCCGAGCCTGGATGTCTTGATCAGCGCGCGAGGCCCGGCGAGAGCGGACGTGCCTCGATTGGAGGATCTCCTCGAGCAGGAGTTGCGCTCCAAAGCGATCGCCCGTCTCCAGGACGTGCCGCGCGACCCGTTCCAGGCCGCGCTGTTCCAGCTCTCCGGGGGCACGACCGGCGTTCCGAAGCTCATCCCGCGGTTCCAGAACGAATATCTGCACACGATGCGCGAGGTCGCCCGGTATCTCGATTACCGCCGCGATGACGTCATGTTCATGCCGTTGCCCATGATCCACAACGCGAGCATGGCGTGCGCGTGGGGCCCGACCCTGCTCCAAGGCGGCACCTTCGTGGTCGTGCCACAGATCACCGAGCAAGCCATCGTCCAGGTTTTGAAGCAGTGCAAACCCACCTGGATCGGGGCCGGGGTAAAGCAGGCGGTACTCAAGCTCAAGGCCGCCATGGATGCGGCGCAGGTCGAGCCCGGCAGGGTCCGCGGCGTATGGACCATCAATGCGGCCAAGTACACGCGCGAAGTCCTCGACCTGCCCGGCTGCCACACCTTCGGCATGTCGGAAGGTTTCCTGATGTTCACACGCGACTCGGATTCCCGCGAGGCCCGCGAAGAAACCGTCGGCAAGCCGATGTCCGGGCTCGACGAGGTACGGCTGCTGAAGCCCGGCACGGAAATGGACGTCGCGCCAGGAGAGATCGGCGAGCTGGCCGTGCGGGGACCATCGGTCATCCACGGGTACTTCGACGCCGAAGAGCGCAACCGGCAGGCATTTACCCGCGACGGCTTCTACCGCTCGGGCGACCTGATGTCCGCTCGCGTGATCGACGGCGCGAAGTACTACGCCTTCGAGGGGCGGATCAAGGACGTCATCGACCGCGGCGGCGAGAAGGTCAACTGCGAAGAGATCGAGCTCGCCCTGGGCGAAGCCCAGGGCATCGCGGAAGCGGCGCTCGTCGGCATGCCCGATCCGGGTCTTGGCGAGCGCATCTGCGCCTTCGTGACGCTGCGGCCGGGATGCTCCCCGTCGGAAGTCGGCGTGCCGAGCTTCGCCCGCTTCCTCGAAAAGCGCGGTTTCGCAAAGTTCAAATGGCCGGAGCGCGTCGAAGTGCTGAGCGCCATGCCGACCACCAAATTCGGCAAGATCGACAAGGCGGAGCTGCGGCGTCTCGCCAGCACGCCCGCGCTCAGCGGCGTGCACCACACCGCGCGCCCAACCTGGAAGCTGCGCGAGACGGTGGAGTTCTACCGTGACCGGCTCGGACTGAAGCTGGTTCATGCCATCTCGGCAAAAGGCTGGGGACCGGAAGGCCATCCCGATTTCCTGCACTTCTTTTTCGACAGCGGCGATGGCAGCACGATCGCGTTCTTCTACTACATCGGCGCTGCGCAACCCGAATATCTCGTCCATCGGCCGCAGTGGGACTGCGACTCCGTGCATACCGCATGGAAGGTGCGGTCGGAAGAGGAGCTGCTGCGCTGGAAGCGCTTCCTCGAGGGGGCCGGCGTTGCCGTCGACATGCACATCCGGCACGAGATCGTGGAGTCGATCTATTTCCGCGATCCCAACGGCTACCTCATCGAGATCGGCCGTGCAACGCGGGCTACGAGCGTTCTGGACCACCGCGACGCCGAGCTGACGCTGGCGGCGGCGATGGAAGCGGAAACCGAAGCGCGCAGCGGCGGCCAGACGTTCACGAGTATCGAGACTGTCTGGCAGCGCAAGGCCCGCCTGCACGAAGAGCTGAAGGCATGATGCCCAAGGTCTACGTCCTGGACGTGCCGGAGTTCCGCCCCCTCATCGATGGGGCTCGATCTACGGGGTGCACGGTGCAGGGGCCCGCGGGCGGCTACTTTACGATCGCCGCGCCCCGCGAGCTTGTCTTTGCGCGCGCTGCCCTCGGGCTGAAGCCCGCGCTCTGGTACAGCTCGCTTTCCGGCGGGGTGGAGGGGCGCATCGCGCAGTTCGACCGCGACACTATCCGGATTGCCGCGTGGTAGCCGCCCTCGACGCGACCGAGCAGGTGATCGAGAAAATCCCGTTGCGCGTTCGCCGGCGCGTGAAGTGGGGCGAATGCGACCCAGCCGGCGTCGTCTACACCGGTCGATTTCCCGATTACGTGATCTCGGCCTTCGAGCTCTTCATGCGCCAGCTGCTCGGCGGCGCCTTTCAAAACGCAGAGGACACACACGGCTTCGGGACCCCGTGCAAGGCGCTTTCGATCGAGTTCGTCAGTTCGCTGCGCCCGGACCAGGAATTCGAGATGACGGTGCTGGTGCGAGAGATGCGGAATCGGACGTTCGATTTGGACGTCAATGCGCGCCACATGGACGGCAAGGAAGCCTTTCGTGCCCGCATTACGCCGATCACCATCAAGCGCGGCGACCGCTCCGCCGGAATCCCGCTGCCGCCGATCCTGCGCGAAAGCCTCGAGCGTTACCGGCACGCGTGCGAAGAAAGGAGCCGCCAATGAGTGGCGCGCACCCATCTGTGACTCGAGCAACACGGTAACCATGAAGTGGAGTCTCGCTGCGCTGGCCTTCGGCAACTTCGTCATCGGGACGGGCACGCTGATCGTGCCCGGGCTGCTGCCGTACCTGGCCGAGAGTCTCGGCGTGTCGCTGCCGGTGGCCGGGCACCTCATCACCGCGTTCGCCGTGA
>DASWER010000058.1:0-5798 GCA_036394655.1 Burkholderiales bacterium | reverse complement strand
GAGGGTGTCGAGCGCGCCGACGAAATCGCCGCGGTGGACGGCATCGACATGCTGCTCATCGGCTCGAACGATCTCTGCACCGAGCTTGGCATCCCGGGCGAGCTGAAGCATCCCAAGCTGCGCGCCGCGTACGACGCGGTGGCCAAGGCATGCAAGGCGCACGGCAAGGCGATCGGCGTCGGCGGCATCCGCGGCGATCTTGAGCTGCAGACGCAGCTTTATCGGCTCGGCGCGCGCTTCATCATCGCCGGCAATGACGTCGCCTATCTCGCTGGTGCAGCCAAGTCGGACGTACAGACGCTGCGGAAACTCGCGTGAAAGGCGCCTGCGACACGCACTTCCACGTCTTCGGGGCGGCGGAGCGCTACCCGGCGCGCGACCCGAAGCTGCGCTACAAGCCGCCGTTCGCGCCGCTCGAGGAGTACCTCGAGTGGGCCGAGGAGAACGGCTTCGAGCGTTTCGTCTTCGTGCAGCCCAGCGCGTACTTGCGCGACAACTCCTGCATGCTCGACGCGATGCGCGCCATCCGCCATCCCTGCCGCGGCATCGTCGACATCGACCACGACGCACCCGACAGCCTGCTTGCCGAAATG
Organism: Burkholderiales bacterium; assembly: GCA_036394655.1. GTDB lineage: Bacteria > Pseudomonadota > Gammaproteobacteria > Burkholderiales > SG8-39 > SCGC-AG-212-J23. Next base: position 5,205 of record DASWER010000058.1, on the reverse strand, counting down.
CACCAGCTTGGCGTGCGCGGCGTGCGCATCAACGTCTCGCCGGTCCATCCGCCGGAAGCCGGTCTCGCCGAGCGCCTGATGCCGCGTATCGACCGGCTCGAGAAGCGCTTCGTCGAGCTCGGCTGGCAGCTCGACTTCCTGTTTCCCGGCTGGCTGACCGAGGAGATGTTGCCGCGCATGGCGAAGCTGAGAGTCGACTTCACGATGGCGCACATGGGGATGTTCCTCGCGAAGGACGGACCCGGGCAGCCGGGCTTTCGCCGCATGATCGACGTGCTGAAGTCGAGCCGCGGCTACGCCAAGCTCACGGGCGTCTACCGCATGTCGAAGACGCCCGGCTTCAAGGACGCAAAACCGATGGCACAGGCGCTGATCCGCGAGGTGCCCGATCGCCTGATCTGGGGCAGCGACCATCCCCATATCTCGTTTGCCGACCAGGTGGGCCACGACGAGCTCTTCGCGCTGCTCAGCGATTGGGCGCCGGACGAGGCCACCCGCAAGAAAATCCTGGTCGACAACCCGAAGCAGCTTTTCGGCTTCTAGAAAAGGGGTCTGACCCCTTTTCAGCCTTTTTCGCGCGGCCGCGCGGGATCGGCGAGCCACTCGCTCCAAGAGCCGGCGTAGAGCTTTCCGCCGGGAAGACCGGCGAGCTCCATGGCGAGCAGGTTGTGGCAGGCGGCGACGCCCGAGCCGCAGTAGTGGATCGCCTCGCCGGCCGCGTGATCGCCCAGCACGCGCTGGAAATCCGCTTTCAGCTCCTCGGCGCTCTTGAAGCGACCGTCGCCGCGCACGTTGTCCATGTTGAAGCGGTTGAGCGCGCCGGGAATACGGCCCGCGACCGGATCGATCGGCTCCTGCTCGCCGCGATAGCGCGCCGGCGCGCGCGCGTCGAGCAGCAGGTGGCTGCGCGGCTTCTTCGCGAGCGCCGCGACGTCGACCGCCATGTCGGCGCGCGGAACAACTTTAAATTCCGTTGGTGCATGGCGGGGAACGTCGGCGCTGACCGGACGGCCTTCGGCCTGCCACTTGGCGAAGCCGCCGTCGAGCACCGCGACGGCATCATGGCCGACCCAGCGCAATAGCCACCACAGCCGTGCCGCCATGGCGCCGTTCGCGGCGTCGTAGCACACGACCTGGTCGCCGCGGCGCAGCCCTTGCCGGCCGAGCCAGGCGCCAAAGACCTTGGCATTGGGCAGCGGATGGCGTCCGTTGGCTCCGGTCTTGGGCGCCGAAAGGTCGCGATCGAGGCTGGCGAAGAGGGCGCCGGGGATGTGCGCTGCCTGATATTGCTCGGCGCCGAGCTCGGGCTTGGCGAGGTCGTGCCGGCAGTCGAACACGCGCCAGGAGCCGAGGTGCGCCGCCAGCTCGGCGGTGGAAACCAGCGTGTTAAATGCCAAGGCGGCTATGCAACCACTCGTGGAAGTGCAGCTCGGCGTCTTCCATCGGCGACTGGTACGGGCCGGCGTCGTCTACGCCTTGCTCGTAGAGCGCGCGCCGGCCGCGGTCGAGGCGCTGGCAGATCTCGTTGTCCTCGATCGCGGTCTCGACGTAGGCGGCCTGCTGCGCGCTCACGAACTCGCGCTCGAACAGCGCGATCTCCTCGGGATAGTAGAACTCGACCACGTTGGTGGTGCGCGTCGGCGAGCGCGGCAGGAGGCGCGACACGATCAGCACGTTGGGATACCACTCGAAAGTGAGCCCGGGAAAATACGTCGCCCACAGCGCGCCCTGCTTGGGCGTGCGGCCCTCCAGGTACTTCAGGCACACGTCGTGCCATTTCTTGTAGACCGGCGTGCCGGGCCGCTCGAGCCCCGCCTTGGCTTCCACGATCTGCACCGAGTATTCATCGCCGTAGTCGACGCTGAAGTTGTTGCAGTCGGTGAAGTTGCCCAGGCCCGGGTGATAGAAATCGACGTGGTAGACCTCGAGATAGGTCTCGATGAAGGTCTTCCAGTTGATGTCGTATTCGTCGACACGCACCGACTCGAGCACGTAGCCGCTGAAGTCCCAGTCGCCTGCGGTGGTGATCCTCGCCAGGTCCCGCCGAACGTCGCGCGGGCCGCTGAACAGCAGGCCGTTCCAGTTGGTGAGCGGCGTCGAGTGCAGCTTGACGCAAGGCGCCTGCGGAAAGTGCGGCGCACCGAGCAGCTCGCCTTTGAGGTCGTAGGTCCAGCGGTGCAGGGGGCAGACGATATGCTCGGCGTTGCCGCGGCCCTCGAGCATGATCGCCTGGCGGTGCCGGCAGACGTTGGACAGCAGCTCGACCCCGCCAGCCGCATCTTTCCCGCTTCGTACCAGCATGCGCGCGTGGTCGTCCCAGGCGAGCGTGTAGTAGTCGCCGACGTTGGGGACCATCAGCTCGTGCCCGATGTAGTTCGCCCCGGCGTCGAACAGGAGCTTCTTCTCCTGCTCGAAGATCTGCGGCTCGAAGTACCAGGACACCGGCAGCTGGGGGCGTGCCGGCCTGACCTGGCGCAGCCGCGAAATGTCCGACATTCGTTGTAAAGCCCCTAGAAAAACAGTATTTTAACCAAAGATGAGCAAGCCTTCAGGCGAGCCCACTTTCGAGCAGGCGCTCGCGGAGCTGGAAACAATCGTGTCGCGCATGGAAAGCGGCGAGCTGTCGCTCGAGCAGGCGCTCGCCACGCACAAGCGCGGCATCGAGCTCGCGCGCTTCTGCCAGCAACGCCTCGAGGCGGCGCAGCAGCAGGTCAAGGTGCTCGAAGGCGAGGTGCTGAAACCACTGGCGGATCTGAGCGAGAGTGAGTGACCCGGCTTTCCAGGCCTGGATGGGCGCAGTCCAGGCCCGCATGGAAAGCGCGCTGTCACGCCTGCTGCCGCCGGCGCATGTCGCGCCCGCGCGCCTGCACGAAGCGATGCGCTACGCCGCTCTCGGCGGCGGCAAGCGCGTGCGCCCGCTCTTGAGCTTCGCAGCCGGTGAAGTGAGCAGCGCGGCGCCCGAGCGCCTCGAGGTGGCGGCTGCGGCGGTCGAGCTGATCCATGCTTACTCGCTGGTGCACGACGATCTGCCGTGCATGGACGACGACGTGCTGCGCCGGGGAAAGCCGAGCGTGCACGTCGAATACAACGAGGCTACCGCGCTGCTGGTCGGCGATGCGCTGCAGACGCTCGCCTTTCAGCTGCTCGCCGAGCACCGTCTCGCCGATGAGCCACGCGCCCAGCTCGAGATGGTGAAGCTGCTTGCGGTCGCCGCAGGCTCGCGCGGCATGGCGGGCGGCCAGCAGATCGACCTCGAAGCCACCGGCAATACGCTCGCGCTCGCCGAGCTCGAGTTCATGCACATCCACAAGACCGGCGCGCTGATCCGCGCGGCGGTGCTGATCGGCGCGGCTTGCGGCAAGCCGCTCGCCGAGGCCGAGCGGGCGCATCTCGACCGCTATGCCAAGGCGGTCGGCCTGGCCTTCCAGGTGGTCGACGACCTGCTCGATTACGAGGGCAGCACGGCCACGCTGGGCAAGACCGCGGGCAAGGACTCCAAGCAGGGCAAGCCGACCTACGTTTCGGCCATCGGCGTCCCCCCCGCGCGCGAGCTGGCGCAGGAGCTGCGCGCCGATGCCCATGCCGCCCTCGCGGGCCTCGGCTCGCGCGGCGCGCGGCTCGCGGCCCTCGCGGACTTCGTGGTTCTGCGAAAATTCTAGGTTCCATGGCCACGATCACCGAAGACCTGGGCGAGCTTCCCTACAATCCGGCGATGTACGAGCTCCTCAAGACGGTCGATGACCCGGCGCGGCTGCGCGCGCTCGACCGCCGGCAGCTCGGCCAGCTGGCCGACGAGCTGCGAGCCTACGTGCTCGAATCGGTGTCGAAAACCGGCGGGCATCTGTCTTCCAACCTGGGCACGATCGAGCTCACCATCGCGCTGCACTACGTCTTCGACACGCCCGAGGACCGCATCGTCTGGGACGTCGGCCACCAGACCTATCCGCACAAGATCCTGACCGGCCGGCGCGAGGCCATGGCGCGCCTTCGCATGTCCGACGGCATCTCGGGCTTCCCGCGGCGCGCCGAGTCGAAATACGACACCTTCGGCACCGCGCATTCCTCCACCTCGATCTCGGCTGCGCTCGGCATGGCCGTCGCGGCGAAGGTGAAGGGCGAGAAGCGGCGCGCGATTGCCGTCATCGGCGATGGCGCGATGTCGGCCGGCATGGCCTACGAGGCGATGAACAACGCCGGCGCGATGGATGTCGACCTGCTGGTGATCCTCAACGATAACGAGATGTCGATCTCGCCTCCGGTCGGCGCGCTCACGAACTATCTCGCGCGCCTGCTCTCGGGTCGCATCTACTCGAGCGCGCGCCGCGCGAGCGAGCATCTGCTGAAGCGTGTCGGCGTGTGGGAGCTCGCGCGCCGCGCGGAAGAACACGTCAAAGGCATGGTGACGCCGTCGACATTGTTTGAAGAGTTTGGCTTCAACTACATCGGTCCGATCGACGGCCACGACCTCGACGCGCTGGTGCCGACGCTCATCAACATCAAGAAGCTGCAGGGGCCGCAGTTCCTGCACGTCATCACGCGCAAGGGTCAGGGCTACAAGCTCGCGGAGGACGATCCGATCGCCTATCACGGCCCGGGCAAGTTCAACCCGGCCGAGGGCCTGCAGAAGACCGCGGGCGGACGGCCGACGTATTCGCAGATCTTCGGCCAGTGGCTGTGCGACATGGCGGCGCGCGAGCCGCGCCTGGTGGCGATCACCCCGGCGATGCGCGAGGGCTCGGGGATGGTCGAGTATTCCGAGCGCTTCCCCGAGCGCTATTTCGATGTCGGCATCGCCGAGCAGCACGCGGTGACCTTCGCTGCGGGTCTCGCCTGCGAGGGCATGCGGCCGGTGCTCGCTATCTATTCCACGTTCCTGCAGCGCGGCTACGACCAGCTGATCCACGATGTCGCGATCCAGAACCTGCCGGTGCTGTTCGCGCTCGATCGCGGCGGCCTGGTGGGCGGCGACGGCGCCACGCACAACGGTGCCTTCGATTTCGCTTACCTGCGCACCGTGCCCAACCTCACCGTGATGGCGCCTTCCGACGCCGAGGAATGCCGGCAGATGCTCAGCACCGGTCTTAGCCTCAATTCACCGTCTGCCGTGCGCTATCCGCGCGGCGCCGCGCTCGGCGATGTACGCCCCGAGCTCTCAGTCTTACCCATTGGTAAAGGTGAAATACGCAGGCAAGGCAAAGGCGTCGC
>DASWER010000057.1:0-2525 GCA_036394655.1 Burkholderiales bacterium | reverse complement strand
AGAAGACCTTGATCCCGAAACCCGCCGGCCCGAGCGCGAGGCCCCACGCCAGCCCGGCGGCGAGAAACCCGTTGTAGAGGCCCTGATTCATCGCCAGCGCCTTGGTAGCCGCCGCCTTTTCCGGCGTCATGCCGAAGGTCTTGAGGCCGAACGGCTTGTCCCAGAGGAACATCTCGAGCACGAGAAAGTAAACGTGCAATAACGCGACGACCCCGACAGCGATGTCCGCGATCATTTTCATTGCAGCCTCCTTTTCTTTGCCATGGCCTATACTCCGAATCCCAGCCGGGAGATTAAACCAATGGACCGCAAGATCATTGCCGCAGTTTTGCTTTTCGCTGCCAGCTCCATTTTCGCGCAAGACAAGGTCCTCCGGGTCGTGCCCCATTCGAACCTGAACATCCTCGATCCGATCTGGACCACGCAGTACATGGCGCGCAATCACGGCTACATGGTCTACGACACGCTGTTCGGCACCGACGAGAAGAACCGCATCCAGCCGCAGATGGTCCAGACCTGGACCGAGAGCCCGGATCACCGCCTGTGGAGCTTCACGCTTCGTCCCGGGCTCGCGTTCCACGACGGCAAGCCGCTCACCGGCGAAGACGTCGTGGCGTCGCTCGAGCGCTGGGGCAAGCGCGACGCGATGGGCCAGAAGCTGATGACCTTTGTGGAGCGCATGGATGCGCCGTCGGCGTCGAGCTTCCGCATTTTCCTGCGCGAGCCCTGCGGCTTCGTGCTCGAGGCGCTCGGCAAGCCGTCCTCCAACGTGCCGTTCATCATGCCCAAGCGCGTCGCCGACACGCCCGCCGACAAGCAGATCGACGACGCCACCGGCAGCGGGCCTTACGTCTTTGCCAAGGATGAATTCAAGCCGGGCGACAAGGCGGTGTACCTGAAGAACACGAAATACCTGCCGCGCAAGGAGCCGCCTTCGGGCACCGCCGGCGGCAAGCAGGTGTACGTCGATCGCGTCGAATGGAACCTGGCGCTGCGCGACGCGCAGGCGCAGGTCAACGCACTGGCGCGTGGCGAGGTCGATATCCTCGAACAACCGGCGTTCGAGAGCTACGCGCCGCTGCAGGCGGACAAGAACATCCAGGTAGTGAACTCCAATCCGCTCGGCTTCCAGTACATGTGCCGCTTCAACCATCTGCATGCGCCGTTCAACAGTGCCAAGGTGCGGCAGGCGGCGCTGGCGGCGATGGCGCAGGAGCCGTTCCTGCGGGCGCAGGTCGGCGTGAAGGAGTTCTATCACTCGTGCCCGTCGATGTTCACCTGCAACACGCCGTACGGCAGCCCGAAGGGCAGCGAAATCCAGTCGAAGTCCAACATGAAAAAGGCGCAGGAGCTGGTGAAGAGCTCCGGCTATGACGGCACGCCGGTGGTGCTGATGAAGCCGACCGACCTCGCCTCGATCCAGAAGCTCCCCGAGGTGGCGGCGCAGCTCCTGCGTCAGGCGGGGTTCAGGGTCGACCTGCAGGCGATGGACTGGAACACGGTAGTGACGCGCCGCGCGAAGAAAGACCCGCCCGCGCAAGGCGGCTGGAACATGTTCTGCACCGCCTGGGTCGCGCCCGACATCTGGAACCCGATCGCCAACCCCGCAGTGGGGGCGCTCGGCGAGAAATCCTGGTTCGGCTGGCCGGCCGACGCCGAGCTCGAGAAACTGCGCGACCAGTTCGCACGCGAGACCGATGAGGCGAAGAAGAAGGCGCTCGCCGAGCAGGTCCAGGCGCGCGCCTTCGAGATCGGCACGCACGCGCCGCTCGGCGAGTACGTCAACCCGCTCGCCGCGCGCCGCAACATCACCGGCTTCGTCACCGGTCCCGGCAATCTTTACTGGAACATCAGGAAGAACTGATCCAGTTCATTGCCCGGCGGCTCGCCGCGACGATCCCGGTCCTGCTGGTGGTCGCGGTGCTGGTGTTTCTCCTCCTGCGCCTTACGCCGGGGGACCCGGCGGCGATCATGGCGGGCGACGCCGCCAGCGCCGAGCAGATCGAGCGCATCCGCGCCGGCCTCGGCCTGGATAAGCCGATCGTGGTGCAGTTCGGCATCTGGCTCGGCAAGGTGCTCTCGGGCGATCTTGGCGAGTCGTTCTATTTCCGCATCAAGGTGACGACGCTGATCGCCCAGCGCCTCGAGCCGACCTTCGCGCTTGCCGCGCTGACCATCCTGATGGCGGTCATGGTGTCCATCCCGCTGGGCGTGCTGGCGGCGTGGCGCTACGGCGGCTGGTTCGACCGCGCGCTGATGGGCTTCTCGGTGCTCGGCTTCTCGATCCCGGTGTTCGTGCTCGCCTACCTGCTCATCTGGCTCGTGTCGCTCAAGCTCGGCTGGCTGCCGGTGCAGGGGTATCACCGCCTGGCCGATGGCGTCCTTCCCTTCATTGAGCACCTGATCCTGCCCGCGACGACCCTGTCGGTGATCTACATCGCGCTGATTGCGCGCGTCACGCGCGCCTCGGTGCTGGAAGCGCTCGGCGAGGACTACATCCGCACGGCGCGCGCCAAAGGTCTGCC
>DASWER010000056.1:0-3626 GCA_036394655.1 Burkholderiales bacterium | reverse complement strand
CCGGATCGCAGATGAAGGCGATGCTGGTGTCGTCGAGCTGGATGTAGCGGGCGCCGGCGTCGATCAGCGCTTTCAGCTCCTGCCGGTAAGCCTCGACCAGGTCGGCCCAGAACGCGTCCTTGTCCTTGTAGTAGCCGAGCTTGCCGCCGGTGTAGTAGTGCACGCAGTTCGGCGCCGGCATGGTGACCTTCGGCACGCGCTTTGTGCTCGCCTTGAGGAACTGGAAAGCGCGAACCACGGAACTCGGCCGCCAGCGGATCGGGCCGACCACGTTCAAATCCGAGAAGCCCTGCGTCACGCCCGATGCGTCGCGCCATTTCAGCTTCGCCGAGCCGGTGCGGTCGGCCTCGAAGCCTTGCCAGCCGAGGATCAGCTCGAGCCACCAGCTGCGCCGGCGGAATTCGCCGTCGGTCACCGCCTTGAGGCCGATGCGCTCCTGCATCGCCACGACCTCGCGGATGCACTCGTCCTCCACTTCCCTCAGCCCCAGATGGTTGTGAGGCCCGATGGCGCTGGTGGGCGTCTGCGGACCGAGAAACTGCTCGCGTGCCTGCTTAAGGCGCTCGGGGCGCAACAGGCTGCCGACTTGATCAGCGCGAAATGGAGGTTTCATCAAATAATGGGGTCAGACCCCTTTTAGGTTTCAATCGAGTTTTGCACCGGAGGCCTTGACCTTCTTCGCGGCGAGCTCGCGGTCCTGCTTGAGGAAAGCAGCGAACTCGGCCGGACTGTCGCCCACCGCCTCGAAGCCGAGGTTGAGCAGGAATTTCTCCTTGAACTCGGCAGTACGCACGATTTTGCCCGCCTCGTCGGCCATCCTCGAGACGAGCTCGCGCGGCGTGCCCGCGGGCGCGGCGATGCCGAAGTAGAACGAGGCGTCGAAGTTCGGGAAGCCGGCCTCGGTGAAGGTCGGCACCTCGGGGATGAGCACGTTGCGCGTCTGGCCCGAAACGGCGAGTCCCTTCATCTTGCCCGCCTTGAGATGCGGCGCGGCGCCGCCGATGACGGCGAACATGAGGTCGAGCCGGCTGGTGATGATGTCCTGCAGCCCCTGCACCAGTCCCTTGTACGGCACGTGCTGCATGTCGAGACCGTTCTGCGTGTTGAACCAGGCCATCGCGAGGTGGTTGACGCCGCCCGCGCCGACCGAGCCGTAGTTCAGCTTGCCGGGATTCTTCTTCGCGTAGTCGACCAGCTCACGAACCGTATTGGCGGGAAAGTCGGGCCGGGCCACCAGCATCAGGTTGGCGTTCACCAGGCGCGACACCGGGGTGAAATCCTTGACCGGGTCGTACGGCAGCTTCGAATACAGATAAGCGTTGAGCGAGAACACCGCATCCGACGCCAGCAGGTAGTTGTAGCCGTCGGGCGGCGACTTCGCGATGTCCTGCGCCGCGATGATCTCGTTGGCGCCGGGCTTGTTCTCCACCACGATCTGCTGGCCCCAGGCTTCCTGCAGCTTCTGCCCCAGCCCGCGCACCAGCAGGTCGGCCGGACCGCCCGCGGTGTACGGCACGACCATCCGGATCGGTTTGCTGGGATAGGTCTGCGCCTGCGCAGCCGTCGCGCAGAGCGCGATTAGAACAGCAAGTAGCCTCACGATGCCTCCGAGTAGTCGAGCAGCTTCACCTTGTAATCCGAGCGCGGCAGCGCCTGCGGCGCGACCATGCGCACTTCCGCCGTAAAGAGCAGCGCGCTGCGGATTTCCTTGGCGATGGCCTCCCCAAGGTCAGCCTCGCCTTCCACCAGCACCGGCAGCGGCGGCTCCTGCTTCACGCCCTTGCGGCGCGGCCGGATCAGGATCGCGCCGGTGACTTTGGGCTGGAAGCGCGCCACCACCTCGCGCACGGCGGATGGAAACACATTCACGCCGCGCACGATCAGCATGTCGTCGGTGCGCCCGATGCAGCGCGCGCGCAGCGCTGTCTTTCCACACCGGCATTGGGAGACCCAGACCTGGGCGTGATCGCGGCTGCGGAAGCGCAGCAGCGGCGCCGCCTCGCGCGCGACGTGCGTGTAGACCAATTCGCCGGTCTGCCCATCGCTCAATTCCTTTTGAGCGCCAGTTTCCGGGTCGATCAGCTCGACCTGGATCCATTCCTCGGCGGAGAAGTGCATCCCCGCCTGCTCGGCGCACTCGCCCCAGAGCGAGGCGGCGAGGTCGCCGATGCCCATGATCTCGTAGACCTTCGCGCCCCAGGCATCTTGTAATTTTTTTCTGAAGCCTGCTTCTCCACCGCCCGGCTCGCCGCCGACGATGATGCGCTCGACCGATGCCAGCGAAATGCGCTTCGCCGCGGCGACCTCGGCGATGTGCAGCGCGTAGGACGGCGTGCAGCCGATGGCCTGCGGCCGCAATTTCTCGACCGCGGTGAGCAGGCGCTCGGTGTTGCCGACGCCGACCGGGATATGCACGCAGCCGATCGCCTCGAACGCGGCGAGCGAAGCGCCGGCGACGAATGGGCCGGCGCCGTAAGTGGTGACCACGCGCTCACCTGCCTTGAGGCCGTTGCACGAATAGGTCCGGCGCCCGATCTCGCGCCACTGCTCGATGTCGTTCTTGCTGAGCGGGATGTAGAGCGGCGTGCCGCTCGTGCCGCTGGTCGAATAGATGCGCGCCACTTGCGACATCTCGATCGCCGCATGCGCGCCGAGCGGCGGATGCTCGGCCTGGCTCGCGCGCAGTTCGTCCTTCTCGGTGAACGGCAGCCGGCCAATGTCGGCGAGCCCGCCGACGTCCTGCGGCGAAACGAAACCTGCGCTTGAGAGCTTTTCACGGTAAAACGGCGAGCGCTCATAGAGCCGCGCGATCTGCTTGCGATACAGCTCGTCGCTCGCCATGGGCCGCGAAAGATAGCATAGAGAGCTTATGAATTCGCAGTCCCATGCGCTGCGTGGCGTCCTGTGGATGCTGTGCGCAGTGCTGTCGTTCGCCATGATGGCGGTTGCGGTGCGCGAGCTCCTGCGCCATACGGGAATTCTCGAGATCCTGGCGCTGCGCACGCTGGTGACGCTGTTGCTGGTCTCGACGATCATTACGCGCCGCGGCTTCGCGCCGCTGCGCACGCGGCGCTTCCCGGTGCACGCCGCGCGCGCGGTGATCCACCTCGCCGGCCAGTTCTGCTGGATGTACGCGATCGGCGCCCTGACGCTCGCCACCGTGTTCGCGATCGAGTTCACCATGCCGGTGTGGACCGCGATCCTCGCGGCGCTGTTCCTCGGCGAGCGCTTGAACCGCGGGCGCGTGGTGCAGCTCGCGCTCGGCCTGATCGGCGTCGCGATCATCCTGCGTCCGGGACTCGGCGCATTCCATCCCGCGGCGCTGGTGATGGTGCTGGGCTCGATGTTCTACGCGGGCAACATGATCTTCACCAAGCGCCTGTCGGCGACCGATTCGGCGCTGGCGGTGACGTTCTGGATGTCGGCGGTGCAGATGCCGCTCACCATGGCGGCGGCGGCTCCGGGCTGGGTGGCGCCCGCGCTGACCGACCTGCCGTGGATCCTGGCCATCGGCGCGGGCTCATTCGCCGCGCACTACTCCATGACGCGCGCCATGAAGCTCGCCGATGCGACGCTGGTGGTGTCGATCGACTTCATCCGCCTGCCGCTGATCGCGGTGGTCGGCG
>DASWER010000055.1:0-2378 GCA_036394655.1 Burkholderiales bacterium | reverse complement strand
AACCACCGGCGACAAGGCCGCCGGCGGCAGCATCCTCACCGTGCGCGAGCTCGACATCCTGAAGTGGATCTATCTCGGCAAGTCGAACTTCGAGATCGGCGCCATCCTCAAGATCAGCCCGCTCACCGTGAAGAACCATGTGCAGAAGATCCTGCGCAAGCTGAACGTGGTGAACCGCACCCAGGCGATCGGCAAGTCGCTCGAGCTGCGCATCCTCAATCCGTAGACGCAGCTTCATTCCGCAAAAAAACGGGGCCCAGGCCCCGTTTTTTATTTGAAGGGTGCCGCGACTAGTCCGTACGGGGCATCGGGGACGCCGTGCTGGGGGGCAGTGCCGTAACAGACGAGACCTACGATGCCGAGAGCCCGCTAATGAAGATTCTTCGCCGCCTGGTATTCGCCTGCTTTGCCGTTGGCTGCTCAATCGCCAGCGCGGACGAGGCGCAGCCCGCCCTCTATTCCTTCGCCGATGTCTATCGCCTGACGGTGAACGGCGTTGCGCCAGAAATTAATATTAATCTCGCAGCGCCGGCCGCCGAGCCGCAGGTGCGTGTCGCCGCGCTGCAGGACGCGCTGGCCGCCGAGCCGCGCTTCACCGTTTCCCAGGTCCCCGGCCCCAAGGGCTGGATGCTGCTGCTCGCTGGGCTCGCCGCCGCGGCCTGGGTGGCCCACCGCAGATTGACGAGCGCCTACTGATGCGCGCGCTTTCGCTCATCGTTTTTGTAAGTGCCCTCGCGGGCTGCGAGCGCGTCGCCGCCGATCGCGCCGACGCGCAGCTCGTGGCGCGCGTCAACGGCATCGAGATCTCGGCGCGCCAGGTGCGCAGCGGCGGTGCGCCCAGCGTGGCACAGGCGGTGGAAAAGATCATCGACCGCGAGCTGCTGGTGCAGAAGGCGCTCGAGGCGGGCCTCGAGCGCGATCCGCTGGTGAAGGACAGCATCGACAATGCGCGCCGCCAGGTGCTGGCGCAGGCCTACATCGAGCGCGCTACGGTCGGCGCGAAGCCCTCGCGCGACGAAGTGCGCGCCTTCTACAACGACAACCCGGCCCTGTTCGCCGAACGGCGCATCTACCGGGTGCGCGAGCTGGTGGTGTCGGCGCCGGCGGAAATGACCGACGTGCTGCGCGCGCAGGCGGCGCGCGCCACCGAGCTCGACGAACTTGCGACCTGGCTGAAGAGCCGCAACGCGCGCTTCAGCGTCGCCACCGAGACCCAGCCGGCCGAGCAGCTGCCGCTCGCCTTCCTGCCGCAGCTCGCGCGCATGAAGAGCGGCGACATCGCGGTGTTTGCCACGCCGCTGGGCGCGTCGGTAATCCAGCTGATTCACGCCGAGCAAGCGCCGCTCGGCATCGAGCAGGCCACCGCGCTGATCGAGCAGTTTCTCGCCGGGCGCAGGCGCCTGGAGATCGCGCAAGCCGAGGTGAAGCGGCTGCGCGAAGGTGCACGGATCGAATACGTAGCTCAATTCAAGCGGTAACCCACACAGGCCCACGACAGTCGACGAGGTGACGATGATTCGCATAGTGATGGTTCTCCTACTCTCCGCGCTTGCCCTACCGGGCCTGGCGCAGAACCCGGACAAGCTCGGACCGGGCGACACGGTGCATGTCACCGTGTTCCAGCAGCCCGACCTCACCACCGACGCACGCATCAACGAGCGCGGCTCGATCGAGATGCCGCTGGTGGGCGGGATCAAGCTCGCCGGGCTCTCGACCACCGAGGCGGCGAAAACGATCAGCGACGCGCTGAAGGACGGCCAGTACCTGAAGCAGCCGCAGGTCGCGGTGGCGCTGACCACCGTGCGCAGCCGCCAGGTGTCGATGCTCGGCCTGATCGTGCGCCCGGGACGCTATCCGCTCGAGGAAGCGCATACCAAGCTGCCGGATCTGGTCGCCGCCGCGGGCGGCATCGCGGCCGGCGGCTCCGAGGACATCACCGTGATCCGCGACGGCAAGTCCGAGAAGGTGAGCGCGCTCGCCAAGGACTTCGAGCTCAAGGGCGGCGACACCGTCTATGTCGATCGCGCGCCGGTGTTCTACATCTACGGCGAGGTGATGCACTCGGGCGCCTACCCGGTGAAGGCCGGCATGACCATCATGCAGGCGATCTCGATCGGCGGCGGCATCACGCCGCGCGGCAGCGAGAACCGCGTGAAGCTGCGCCGCGTCTCGCCCGACGGCAAGACGCGCGAATACGACGCCACCCTGATCGACCAGATCAAGGCGGACGACGTGATCTTCGTCAAAGAATCGCTTTTCTAGGGAGTCCGATTCATGGATCTGAACCAATACATCCTCGCCCTCAAGGCGCGCCGCAAGGCCTTCGTCACGGTGCTTGCCGTGACCGTGTTCACCGCGATCGTCGTCGCGCTGGTGAT
>DASWER010000054.1:0-3341 GCA_036394655.1 Burkholderiales bacterium | reverse complement strand
GTCTCCAGCAAGAGCGCCCGCGTGGAGACCGCGGACGAGCTCAGCCGGCGTATAGAAGAGGCGGCGAAGATCGCGCCGCTCGAGCAGCTCGCGCTCAGCCCGCAATGCGGCTTCGCGAGCTCCATTAAAGGCAACCCGCTCGGGCAGGCCGAGCAGCAAGCGAAGCTCGCGCGAATCGTCGAAGTCGCGGACCAGGTGTGGCGCGAGTAATTGCGGCCCTGGCCCCGATCTTCCTGGCGTTGCTCACGAGCACGTGCGAGGCGCAGACGTATCCGCAGCGCGCGGTGCGCATGATCGTGCCGTTCGCGCCGGGCGGCACGACCGATGCGCTCGGCCGGGTGCTGGCGCATGCGTTGGGCGAAAAGCTCGGGCAGCAGGTCGTCGTGGAGAACCGGCCGGGCGGCGGCGGCACGCTCGGTGCCGAGGCGGGTGCGCGGGCGACGCCGGACGGATACACGATCCTGCTCGGCTCGGCCGAGGCTTTCGGCATGACCGAAGGCACGCGCAAGCGCCTGGCGTATAGCCCGGAGAAGGATCTGGTGCCGGTCGTCATGGTGGCCCGAGCGCCGAACGTATTCATCGTGCATCCGTCGATCCCGGTGGCCACGGTGCCGGAGCTGGTGAGCTACGCCAGGGCGAATCCCGGCAAGCTGCGCTATGGGTCGCCGGGAATCGGCTCGAATCCGCATCTCATCGGCGAGCTGTTCGCCAATCGCTTCAACATCGTCCTCACGCATGTGCCGTACAAGGGCGGCGGCGCCGGCATCGGCGACGTCGTCTCCGGCCAGATCGAGATGCTGGTGACGGGGATCGCGACCGCGGCGGGACGCATCAAGGCCGCGCAGGTGAAGGCGCTCGTGAACACCGGCGGCACGCGCTCGCCGCTGATCGCGGAGGTGCCGACGATGGCGGAGGCGGGCGTGAGCGACTTCGTGCTCGGCGCGCTGTTCGGCGTGTTCGTGCCCGCGGGCACGCCGAAGGAGGCGCTCGAGCGCCTGGCACGCGAGGTCGCCGCCGCCACGCAATCGGCGGATTTCAGGAAGCGCGTCATCGATATCGGGCAGGAAGTCACCGAACCGCTCGCCGGCGAAGCCTTCGGGCGCGTGATGCGCGCCGAGGCGGCGCGCTGGCGCGAGCTCGCAACCATGGCTGGAGTAAAGGACGAATGAAACCCACCGAAGCAAAGCTGGACATCTTTCCGCACATCTTTCCGCCGGCCTTTTTCGAGCGCGTGAAGCAGATCGCCGCCGCCAAGCCCGCGCTCGCCGCGAACATCAAGCGCTGGCTGCACATCCCGGTGCTCTGGGACCTCGACAAGCGCATCAAGATGATGCAACGCTGGCCCGGCTATCAGCAGGTCCTGACGCTGTCGCTGCCGGCGATCGAGTTCCTGGCCGACGAGAACGACAGTCCGGCGCTGGCGCGCCTGGCGAACGACGGCATGGCCGAGATCGTCGCCCAGCGCCCGGACCTCTTTCCGTGCTTCGTTGCCTCGCTGCCGATGAACAACGTGCCGGCCGCACTGGAGGAGATCGACCGCGCCATCGGCACGCTCGGCGCCAAGGGCATCCAGATTTTCACCAACGTGAACGGGCGCCCGCTCGATGAGCCGGAGTTCTTGCCGATTTTCGAGCGCATGTCGAAGAAGTACGACCTGCCGATCTGGGTGCACCCGACGCGCACCGCGAAATTCGCCGACTACCCGACGGAGCAGAAATCCAAGTACGAGATCTACTGGCTGTTCGGCTGGCCCTACGAGACCAGCGCATTCATGGCGCGGCTCGTGTTCTCGCAGATGTTCGAAAGACTGCCGAAGCTCAAGATCATCACGCACCATCTCGGAGCCATGGCACCGTTCCTGGTCAACCGCATCGGCTACGGCATGGACCAGTTCGGGTCGCGCACCACCGACGAGGACTACGAAGGCCTTCTGAAGCGGATGAAGAAGCGGCCGCTCGACTATTTCAAGATGTTCTACGGCGATACTTCCGTGAACGGCTCGGGCAGCGCGATCCGCTGCGGGCTCGACTTCTTCGGCGTCGATCACGTGCTTTTCGGCACCGATTGCCCCTTCGACCCGGAGGGTGGGCCGCTTTTCATCCGCGAAACCATCAAGACGCTCGAAAGCATGCAGCTTAAATCGAGCGACCGGCGCAAAATTTATTTCGGCAACGCGGTGAACATGCTTCGCCTGAAGCTGCCTAAAACGGGAACCGCGGCGAAAAAACGCCGATAACTCTCGCAAGGAGCCAGGCATGGTTGATACTGCGCGTGATTTCAGCGGCTCGATCCCGGAGTATTACGACAGCATCCTCGGCCCGGCGCAGCTGAACGCGCTCGCCGCCGACCTGGTACGCCGCATGCCGGTGCGGCCCAAAGGCGACGTCCTCGAGCTCGCCTGCGGCACCGGCATCGTCACGCAGCGGCTGCGCGAGCGCATCGATCCGAATTTCCGCCTGGTGGCGAGCGATCTCAGCGAAGCGATGCTCGCTTATGCGCGCAGCAAGGTGAAAGGCAAGATCGACTGGCGCATCGCCGACGCCGCGGCACTGCCGTTCAAAGACGAGACCTTCGGCGCCGTGCTGTGCGCGCTTGGCGTCATGTTCGTGCCGGACAAGGAGAAGCTCTTCGCCGAAACCCGCCGCGTGCTGGCCGAGGGCGGCCTGCTGCTGTTCAACACCTGGGACCGGATCGAGCTCAATCCGCATTCCAGGATAACCACCGAAGTGATGCAGGGGCTGTTCCCCGGCGATCCCGAGATGGACTTCTCCAGCATTCCGTACGGCTTCAACGACGAGGCCATCATCCGCGGCCTGCTCGAAGGCGCCCGCTTTCGCAACGTAGAGATCGACAAGCTGAAGATCCAGATCGACTGCCCGAGCGCGCGCACCTTCGCCACCGGGATCCTGCGCGGCACGCCGCGCTCCAGCCTGATCGAGAAGAAGGGCGCGAACCTGGATCAGGTGATCGAGAAAGTCGCCACCGCGCTCGCCGCCGTCGGCGGCGCCGAGCCTTTACGGCTAGAGGCCAACACCTTAGTGGTGCGCGCGCAGGCCTACTAGGCGGTCGAGCAGCGCCTCGTTCGCGAGCAGCTCCGCGCAGGCACCGGCGTGCGCCACACGGCCGCGCTCGATGACCAGCGCCTGCTGCGTGAGCGAGAGCGCGATCTCGGCATGCTGCTCGACCAGGATCATCGCCATGCCCTCGAGGTTGCGCAGCGCCGCCGCGAGCTCCTCGACGATGATCGGCGCCAGGCCCTCGAGCGGCTCGTCGAGCAGCAGGAGGCGCGGGTTGGTCATCAGCGCGCGCGCGATGGCGAGCATCTGCTGCTCGCCGCCCGA
>DASWER010000053.1:0-2717 GCA_036394655.1 Burkholderiales bacterium | reverse complement strand
CGTCGTCGTGCGGCATCGACAGCGCCAAGTACAAATGCGTCGTGCTGCACGGGTTGTACAGCAGCCGGCGCGTACCCGACCAGTACTCGATGGTCCTCGTGTCCACGCCCTCCTCGGCCGACCGCGTCGGGATCAGCAGGCGAATGCAGCCGTCGCGCAGGGTGCGTCGCTCGCTGACCAGGCCGAGCGCATCGCGCAGCTTTGAATTCACGCCATCGGCGGCGACGATCAAATCTGCTTTTGTGCTTCCACCCGAGAGCTGAAGCTCGCCAGCCGGAGAGGCGCCGAGGCCCTCGGAGTTGAGCACGATCTCGGCGCCGGCGCGCTGCGCGGCCGCGGCGAGCGCATCGATCATGCGCTGGCGCAGCACGCCGTAGACACGGACGTCCCAGTGGTGGACCGAGAGCAGCCGGTCGTCCTGGTCGCGGGTTTCGCGCAGCCGCGCGCGTGCGCCGTCGCGGATCGTGTCCTCGCTGGCGCCGAGCGCCTCGAGCACGCGAAGGCCGTTCTCGTAGACGTTGATGCCGGCGCCGGCGGTGCGCAGGCGGTCGGCGCGCTCGTGCACGCGCACGCGCCAGCCGCGCTGCGCGAGCGCGCAGGCCGCGGTCAGCCCTGCGAAACCGCCGCCGACGATTTCGGCGCTGCCTTTCATCTCGGCGAGAATACCCGACCATGCTCGACGAGCGCATCGGGAAGTTCCCCGCCAGGCAGTCGAAAACCATCTCGTATCGCGAGAGCGGCAGCGGGCAGGCGCTCCTGCTGATGCACGGCATCGGCTCGAGCTCGGCGGGCTGGCTCTGCCAGCTCGAGAGCCTCAAGGGCTACCGCCTCATCGCCTGGGATGCGCCCGGCTATGGGCAATCGGATTTCCTGTCGGGCACGACGCCCACGGCGAGCGACTATGCGCAGGCGCTGCACGACTTTATCGAGCGGCTGCTCCTCAAGGACGTGGTGCTGGTCGGCAACTCGCTCGGCTGCCTGATGGCCACCGCCTATGCCGCGGCGCATCCGGAGCGCGTGCGCAGCATGGTGCTGCTGGGGCCGGCGGCGGGTTATGGCGACCTTGCAGACAAAGACCACAAGCTGCGCGGGCGCCTGGAGCAGCTCGAAAAGCTGGGTCCCGAAGGCATGGCGCGCGAACGCTCGCCGACGCTGGTCGCCAAAGGCTCGCCGCCTTTCGCGCTGGAACTCGTCCGCTGGAGCCAGCGCCGCATCCGACCGCAGGGCTACCGGCAGGCGGCGCATTGCCTTGCGCAAGGCTGTCTCGCGGTGGATGCGCGGCGCTTCCCGAAGAAGGTGCTGGTGGCCTGCGGCAGCGAGGACATCATCACGCCGGAGGCGAGCTGCAAGCCGCTCGCCGCGGCATTTCCGCGCGGGGAGTATCGATCCTTGCCCGGCATCGGGCATGCGCCGCACATCGAGGCGCCGGAGCTGATCAACCAGCTGATCGCCGGCTTCGTGCCTACTTCTTGAGCATGCCGATGCGCCGCAGGATCTCGGTGTGCAGCTTGTACTCGCGCCAGAGATCGGCGCGCAGCGCGCTGCCCGGACGATAGTCGATATCGATGCCGCGGTTCGCCATGTCGGCGGCGAATTTCGGGTCGTCGATCGCCGCCTTCGCGGCGTCATGCACGTAACGCACCACGGCCTCGGGCGTGCCCTTCGGCGCGAGCAGCATGTACCAGACGCCGTTCGCCACGTCCCAGCCGAGCTCCTTCGCCGTCGGTACATCGGTGAAGCCCGCGAGCCGCTGCGGGCGGAAGTTCACCAGCACGCGCATGCGCTTGCCATCGACCGCGCCTCTCAGCTCGCCGGGCTGCGCCACCACCGCTTCGATATGCCCGCCGAGCAGCGCCGGGCTCGACTGGCCCCAGCCCTGGAACGGCACGTGGATCATCTTCGCGCCAGTCTTCGCCATCAGCTCCTCGAGGTTGAGGTGGCTGGAAGTGCCTTCGCCGGGCGAGCCGACGCGGATCTTGCCGGGGTTGGCCTTGGCATCGGCGACCAGATCCTGGATCGTCTTGTATTCCGACTCGCTGCGCACGGCGATCATCGGGTAGTACGCGACCAGGTTGATGAACGGGTCGTAGTCGTCCGGCGTCCTGTAAGCGAGCTCCTGCATCTGCGAGGCGATGACCAGCGCCGAATGCGGGCTAAGCACGATGGTGTAGCCGTCGGGCGCGGAGCGCACCACCTCGGCGACCGCGAGCGATCCCGCCGCGCCGGGACGATTGACCACGTTCAGCCCGCGCGGGAATTTCGGCTTCATGCCTTCGGCGACGAGGCGCGCCACGATGTCGACCAGCCCGCCCGGCGGATAGCCGGCCAGCATGGTGACCGGCTTGTCCGGATATTGCGCCGCAGCGGGCAGCGCAATGCACAGCCCGATGATGATTGCAATGAAACCGTGCATGGCAGACTCCTCCTCGGCGCCGATGCTAGCATCCGGCCATGCGGATGACCGATGCCCAGGTAGCGCAATACCAGCGCGATGGCTTCATCATCTTCCCGGCGCTCTTCAGCAAAGCCGAGACCGCCGCGTTGAGAGCCGAGACCGCTCGCCTGTCGGCGATAAATGCCGATACCGTGATCCGCGAGCACTCGGGCGGCGTGCGCTCGATCTTCCGCGTGCACGAAGACGACGGTGCGACGCATTCGCCGGCATTCCGCGCATTGGTGCGTACGCCGCGCGTGCTGGAGCCGACGCGCCAGGCGCT
>DASWER010000052.1:0-3746 GCA_036394655.1 Burkholderiales bacterium | reverse complement strand
CGACGAGGTGGTGAAGGAAGTCGAGTTGGCGCTGAAAGCGCACGAGCTGATCAAGGTGCGCGCGCCGAGCCTGGAACGCGATGCTCGCGCGGTGGTTTTCCAGGCCATGTGCGAACGCACCGGCGCTGAAGCGGTGCAGATAGTCGGAAAAGTTTGCGTCCTCTACCGGAAACGCGATGAGTAAGCCCTCGGGGCTGCTGACCTTGGACGAGCTCGACAACCTCATCAAGCAGGACGAGGTCGAGACAGTGGTCGTGGGTTTCACCGATCATTACGGGCGCCTGCTCGGCAAACGCTACGACGCCGAGCTGTTCGTCGAAGAGATCGCCAGGCAGGGTGCGCATGCCTGCGACTATCTCCTCACGGTCGACATGGAGATGGATCCGGTCCCGGGCTACAAGTTCGCCAACTGGGAGCTCGGCTACGGCGACTTCCACCTCGTGCCGGACATGAGCACGCTGCGCCGCGCGAGCTGGCTCGAGAAAAGCGCGCTCGTCATCTGCGACGTGAAGGACGAGAAGAGCCACGAGCTGGTGAGCGTCGCGCCGCGCTCGATCCTGCGGCGGCAGGTCGATGCTGCCCGCAAATTGAATTTTCAAACGTTCGCGGCAACGGAGCTCGAGCACTATCTCTTCCGCACCAGCTACCGCGACGCCGCACAGAAGGGTTACCGCGACCTCGAGGCGGCCGGCTGGTACCTCGAGGACTATCACATCCTGCAGGGCACCCGCACCGAGAGCTTCCATGCCGCCGCGCGGCGCCACCTCAAACAGTCCGGCGTGCCGGTCGAGACCTCGAAGGGCGAATGGGGCAACGGCCAGCACGAGCTGAACGTGCGCTACGCCGAGGCGCTCGACATGGGCGACCGGCACGTGATCTTCAAGCAGTGCCTGAAGGAAGTCGCCGAGGCCGCGGGCATGAGCCTCACCTTCATGGCCAAGCCCGACGCCTCGCAGGCGGGCTCGAGCTGCCATATCCACTTCAGCCTCTGGCGCGACGGCAAGAATGCTTTTCCCGGTGCGCAACAGCTGGGGCGGGCCAAGGTGTCGGATGTCTTCCGCTGGTTCCTCGGCGGCTGGATCGCGCACGTGCCCGATCTCATGCCGTTCTACGCGCCAACCATCAACTCCTACAAACGCTACGTCGACGCTTCGTGGGCACCGACGCGGCTCGCCTGGAGCTACGACAACCGTACCGCCGGCTTCCGCGTGGTCGGCGAAGGCCAGAGCCTGCGCATCGAATGCCGCATCGCCGGCGCCGATGCCAATCCCTATCTGGCGCTAGCGGCGTCACTGGCCTCGGGCCTCGACGGCATCGCCAACAAGATCGAGCCGCCGGAATGCTTCGTCGGTGACGTCTACGCCGCGCGCAATTTGCAGCGCGTGCCTTACACGTTGGCCCAGTCGGTCGAGTCATTCGAGAAGAGCGACTTCGCCAAGCGCGCCTTCGGCGCTGACGTGGTGGAGCACTATGCACATTTCTTCCGCACCGAGGTGGCGGCCTTCGACAAGGCAGTCACCGACTGGGAACGCAAACGATATTTCGAACGAATATGAGTCGATCGGATATGAGACTTAAGGACAAAGTCGCACTGATTACCGGCGCCGGCAGCGGCATCGGGCGCCAGGCCGCCCTGCTTTTTTCGCGCGAAGGCGCAGCGGTGCTGGTGGTCGACGTGAACGACACCGGAGGCAATGAAACCGTCGCCCTGGTGAAGCAGGCCGGCGGCCAAGCCGCGTACTGCCGCGCCGATGTCTCCAAGGCGGGCGATTGCGAGAACATGGTGGCGCAGGCGGAGAAGGCGTTCGGCAGGCTGAACGTGCTTTTCAACAACGCCGGCATCATGCATCCCAAGGACGACGACGCCGTCTCGACCGACGAGGCGGTGTGGGACCAGACGCTCGATATCAACGCAAAGGGCGTTTTCCTCGGCTGCAAGTACGGCATCCCGGCGCTCAAGCGTGCGGGGGGCGGCTCGGTGATCAACACCGCCTCTTTCGTGGCCCGCCTCG
Organism: Burkholderiales bacterium; assembly: GCA_036394655.1. Classification (GTDB taxonomy): domain Bacteria; phylum Pseudomonadota; class Gammaproteobacteria; order Burkholderiales; family SG8-39; genus SCGC-AG-212-J23. The sequence goes on along the minus strand of DASWER010000052.1, from coordinate 1,734 downwards.
GTGCCGCGACGCCGCAGATCGCCTACACCGCGAGCAAAGGCGCGGTGCTGGCGATGACGCGCGAGCTCGCGGTGATCCACGCGCGGCAGAACATCCGCGTCAACGCGCTGTCGCCCGGGCCGCTGAAAACGGAGCTGCTGATGAGCTTTCTCAACACCGAGGCGAAGAAGCAGCGCCGGCTGGTGCACGTGCCGATGGGCCGCTTCGGCGAGGCCGAGGAGATCGCGAAGGCCGCGCTGTTTCTCGCGAGCGACGACTCGTCCTACATGACCGGCACCGAGTTCCTGGTCGACGGCGGCCTGACGGCGGCCTACGTCACGCCGGAATGATCCGGCGGCCGCAGCTCGACTTCGTGACCGGCGGCAAGCCAGGCATCGAGCCCGCCCTGCAGCGGACGCACCCGCGTATAGCCGAGCTCGATCAGCTTCTTCGCCACCTGCGCCGCCGAGGCTTCGTTCGGGCAGGTGCAGTAGAAGACGATGTCGCGATCCTTCGGCAGCTCCCGCAGCCGCGCGTCGAGTTCCGTCGCGTCCATGGTGAGGGCGCCGGGGATGAAGCGGCTGTCGGCCTTGCGCGCGACCTCGGAACGGACGTCGACAATCACGGGCCGCTTGCCGCGCTCGATCAAGCTGCGCAGCTCCTCGACGGTGATACGCGCGAGCCGCAGCGCGCGATAGAAACGCCGGCGCTCCCACCACTTGAACGCCACATACGCTGCGAACAGCGCGCCCACGAGCACGATCGCCGCCGTGCCGTAGCCCTCGAGGCGCGCGATCAGGCTTTCGATCTGATCGCGGAACAGCATCCCGGCGCCGATTGGAAGGCCCGCCCAGAGCGCGATGCCGATGCCGTTCAGCAGCACGAACGACGGCCAGCCCATGCGCAGCGCGCCGGCGAGCGGCGGTGCAACGGTGGAAAGGCCGGGCACGAACTTCGAGACCACCAGCGCGGCCTTGCCCCAGCGTCCGAAGTGGTACTCGCTCTGGCGCACGCACGAGTCCGGCTCGAGCGAGATGCGGCAGAGGAGCCGCATCACGCGCCGGCCGTAGATGCGCCCGCCAGCGAACCAGAGGCCATCGCCGATGAAGCAGGCGAGGACCGCGACGCCGAACACCGCCGCCGCGGAGATCTCGCCCGCGGCCGCAGCCGCGCCCGCGACGATCAGCGTCGGCACCGCCGGCACCGGCAGGCCCACCTGCTCCACCAGCACGTTGATGAATATCAGCGCGAGGCCGTATCGCGCGATCAGGTCGACGAGCTCTTGCATCCGTGAAGAATACCGCCTCGCTCCAGCGCACGGTCAGCCCGGTCGACGGCTCGGTCTACGTCGAGCGTCCGCTCGCCGGCGATCGCGACATCGAGAACGCGCTCGCCCAGGCGGTCACCGCCCAGGCGAAATGGCGGCAGGTACCGGTGGCCGAGCGCGCGGCGATCGTCCGCCGCATGGTCGAGTGGTGCGTAGCGCGCGCCGACGTGCTCGGCGAGGAGCTCACGCGCCAGATGGGCCGGCCGATCGCCTATACGCCGAACGAGATCCGCCGCGGCTTCCAGGAGCGCGCGCTCTACATGGCGGGCATCGCCGAAGCCGCGCTTGCCGACATTTCAATCACCCCCGGCCGCCGTTTCATCCGGCGCGCGCCGCTCGGCGTCGTGCTGGTGCTCGCGCCGTGGAACTATCCGTGGCTCACCTCGGTGAACGCGATCGTGCCGGCGCTGCTCGCCGGCAACAGCGTG
>DASWER010000051.1:0-15979 GCA_036394655.1 Burkholderiales bacterium | reverse complement strand
GCGCGCGAGATCGTCGACAAGGCGCTCGCCATCGCCGCCGACCTTTGCATCTACACGAATCACCAGAGGACCATCGAGGTGCTGGAGTGAGCGGTATGACGCCGCAGGAGATCGTCCACGAGCTCGACAAGTACATCGTCGGCCAGGGACGCGCGAAGCGCGCGGTGGCGATCGCGCTGCGCAACCGCTGGCGCCGCCAGCAGGTCGCAGAACCCCTGCGCCAGGAGATCACGCCGAAGAACATCCTGATGATTGGACCTACGGGCGTCGGCAAGACCGAGATCGCGCGGCGCCTGGCGAAGCTGGCCGATGCGCCGTTCATCAAGGTCGAGGCGACGAAATTCACCGAAGTAGGCTACGTCGGACGCGACGTCGACACCATCGTGCGCGACCTGGTGGAGATCAGCGTCAAGCAGACGCGCGAGCAGGCGATGAAGCGCGTGCGCACGCGAGCGCAGGAAGCCGCCGAGGAACGCATCCTCGACGTGCTGATCCCCACGGCGCGCGGCGTCGGCTTCCAGGAAAGCTCGGGCGAAGAAAGCGCGACGCGCCAGAAATTCCGCAAGCGGTTGCGCGAAGGCGAGCTCGACGACAAGGAGATCGACATCGAGGTCGCCGCGACCAGCCCGCAGATGGAGATCCTTGCGCCGCCGGGCATGGAGGAGCTCACCGCGCAGATCCAGGGCATGATGTCCAACATGGGCGGCGGCCGCCGGCGGCTGCGGCGCATGAAGATCCGCGAGGCCGAGCAGGCGCTCACCGAGGAGGAAGCCGCGCGGCTGGTGAACGACGACGAGCTCAAGCTGCGCGCGCTCGCCAATGCAGAGCAGAACGGCATCGTGTTTCTCGATGAGATCGACAAGATCACCAGCCGCTCGGAAATGCATGGCGCCGATGTCTCGCGGCAAGGCGTCCAGCGCGATCTGCTGCCGCTGGTGGAAGGAACCACGGTGTCCACGCGCTACGGCATGGTGAAGACCGATCACATCCTGTTCATCGCCTCCGGCGCCTTCCACATGGCGAAGCCCTCGGACCTGATTCCGGAGCTGCAGGGGCGCTTCCCGATCCGCGTCGAGCTCGACTCGCTCTCGGTCGAGGATTTCGAGCGCATCCTCACCGGCACCGATGCGAGCCAGGTGAAGCAATACCAGGCGCTGCTCGCGACCGAGGGACTCCAGGTCGAGTTCAAGCCCGAAGCGATCCGGCGCCTCGCGCAGATCGCCTTCCAGGTGAACGAGAAGACCGAAAACATCGGCGCCCGGCGGCTCTACACGGTGCTGGAAAAACTGCTGGAGGAAATCTCCTTCGATGCCGGGCGGCGCGGGCCGGGCGAAGTGATCATCGATGCCGCGTACGTCGACGCACGGCTGGCGGAGCTGGCTAAGGACGAGGATCTGGCGCGCTACGTTCTTTGAGCTCTTCCTGCAGGCAGGCCTGGCATAGGCAGTCGCGGCCGGGTAGGGGTTCCAGCGCCGGAAGCCCGGCGCACCAGCAGCCCCCATCTGGCGCCCCGCACTGAAAGGTCCGCCCGCATCGGGCGCACGCCAAGTCCCTCATCGGTAAAGTTTACCGGGGCCTTGAAATCCAGCGGGGCAATCCCTACTTCGTTATTGCCACTCAGGAAAGGAGACCAGGACATGGCAAATGTGACGCGATTCGACCCATTCAATGACTTGGACGAACTGTTCAAGGGCTTCCTCGTGCGGCCGCTGGCATTCGAAAGCCGGGGCGACGGCGGCGGGGTGCAGCTGCCGCGCGCCAAGGTGGACGTGGCCGAGAAGAACGGCGCCTACGTGGTGAGCGCAGAGCTGCCCGGAGTGAAGAAGGAAGATATCCACGTCAGCATCGACGGCAATGAGGTGACCCTCGAGGCCGAGGTCAAGCGCGAGAAGGAAGCGACCAAGGACGAGCGCGTACTCCACACCGAGCGCGTGTACGGCAAGGTCAGGCGCAGCTTCACGCTGCCGCAGGAAGTCGACGAGGCGAAAGCCCAGGCGAAGTTCCAGGACGGCGTGCTCGAGCTGACGCTGCCCAAGAAGGCCGCGGCGCAGCGCAAGCAGATCTCGATCCAGTAAGTTCTTTTTCCGCAACACCCGGGGCAGGCGTCCGACGACGCCGGCCCCTTTATGTTTGTAGAATGCGGCGCAGATGAACGCGCCCTTCAACCACAACCCGCAAGCTGCCGAGAAGGCGCGGATCCTCGCCGAGGCGCTGCCGTACATCCAGCGCTTCCACGGCAAGACCATCGTGGTGAAGTTCGGCGGCAACGCGATGACCGAGGAGGAGCTGAAAGCGAGCTTCGCCTACGACGTGGTGCTGCTCAAGCTGGTCGGCATGAACCCGGTGGTGGTGCACGGCGGCGGCCCGCAGATCGAGCAGCTCCTCACGCGCCTCGGAAAGAAGGGCGAGTTCGTGCAGGGCATGCGCGTTACCGATGCCGAGACCATGGACGTGGTGGAGATGGTGCTCGGCGGCCAGGTGAACAAGGAAGTCGTCGAGCTCATCAACCAGGCGGGCGGCAAGGCCGTGGGACTCACCGGCCAGGACGGCGCCTTGATCCGCGCGCGCAAGATGCTCCTGCCTTCGAAGGATAACGGCCACGTCGACCTCGGCCAGGTCGGCGAGATCGAGTCGATGGATCCCTCGGTGATCCAGGCGCTCGAAGCCGGCGGCTTCATTCCCGTGGTGGCACCGATCGGTACCGGCGCCGACGGCACCACCTACAACATCAATTCGGATCTCGTCGCCGGCAAGCTGGCGGAAGTGCTGGCAGCCGAAAAGCTGGTGGTGATGACCAACACGCCCGGCGTGCTCGACAAGCAGGGCAAGCTCCTCACCGGGCTCACGCCGAAGAAGATCGACGATCTGGTGCACAAGGGCGTGATCTCCGGCGGCATGCTGCCCAAGATCGGCTCGGCGCTCGACGCGGCGCGGAACGGCGTGAAGAGCGTGCACATCATCGACGGGCGCGTGCCGCACGCGCTGCTCCTCGAAGTGCTTACCGACCAAGGGGTCGGCACCCTCATCCGAAGCAAGTAGTGCGCATTGCGCGACTCCCGCCGTCCAGGCGGGTCTGGATCTTCGACCTCGACAACACCCTGCACGACGCCCGTGTGCGCATTTTTCCGGCGATGCACGAGCAGATCAACGCCTACCTGCGGCGCTATTTCGGCGTCGATGCCGCCGGGGCGGACGCGCTGCGGCAGAAGTTCTGGCGCAGCTACGGTACGACGCTGAGCGGCCTGATGCGCCACCACGGCACCGATCCGCGGCATTTCCTGCGCGAGACGCACGTGTTTCCCGAGCTCGCCGACATGGTGGTGCACGAGAATGCGCTCAAGCACGCGCTCGCGCTGCTCGGCGGCACGAAGCTGGTGTTCTCCAACGCGCCGCGGCATTACGTCGAGCAAGTGCTGCGCGCCATCGGCCTGGCGCGCACCTTCGACGGCGTCTACACCATCGAGGATGCGCGCTATCGCGGCAAGCCGGCGCTGCACGGCTTTCACTTCCTGCTGCGCAAGCACCACCTCGATGCCCACCGCTGCGCCTTGGTCGACGACGCGCTGGAGAACCTGCGCGCGGCGCACCGCCTGGGCATGTCGACGGTATGGGTGTCAGCCGAGCGCCGGCGCGTGCCGTTTGTCGATTTGCGCGTCGCTTCGGTGCTCGAGCTGCCCCGGTTGGTTTTCCGAACTAGCTCGGCTTAGAATGCTCGCCCGCAGTCCCTCCTAATGCCCCGCGCCAAAGGCGAACGCAAGCTCGAGATTCTGAAAGCCCTCGCGCAGATGCTCGAGGCGCCGAAGTGGGAACGCATTACCACCGCCGCCCTCGCCGAGAGCCTGGGGGTCTCCGAAGCCGCGCTTTACCGCCATTTCGCTTCCAAAGCGCAGATGTATGAAGGCCTGATCGAGTTCATCGAGACCTCGGTGTTCACGCTCGCCAACCGCATCACCCAGGACGAGACCGACGGCCGCAAGCAGGCCGAGAAGCTGACCGAGATGCTGCTCGCGTTCGCCGAGAAGAACCCCGGCATGGTGCGCGTCATGACCGGCGACGCGCTGGTCGGCGAGCACGAGCGGCTGCAGACCCGCATGAACCAGTTCTTCGACCGCTTCGAGGCGACCCTCAAGCAGGCGCTGCGCAGCGCCGAGGATGGCGATGCCGCGGGCCGCGCCGCCGCGATCCTGCGCTACTCCATCGGCTGCATGCACCAGTTCGGCAAGAGCGGCTTCTCGCGCAGGCCCAGCGAGAGCTTCTCCGCGCAGCGCAAATATTTACTGACTTAACCGCAGACGCGGCAGCCGGGATCCTTGGTCACTTTGACGGTGCGCCAGTCGGCGGCGTTGGCGTCGATCATCAGCAGCCGCCCGCTGAGCGATTCGCCGGTGCCGACGATCAGCTTGATCGCCTCCATCGCTTGTATCGCGCCGACCATGCCGGTGAGCGGCGCGAACACGCCCATTTGCGAGCACTGCACCTCCTCGACTTGCGCGTCTTCGGGAAACAGGCAGGCGTAGCAGGGCGCCTCGGGTTGGCGCAGGTCGAACACCATCACCTGCGCATCGAAGCGGATCGCGGCGCCGGAGACCAGTGGTTTGCGATGCGCGACGCAGGCCCGGTTCACGGCGTGCCGCGTGGCGAAGTTGTCCGAGCAGTCGAGCACGATGTCGGACTGCGCGGCGAGCGTATCCAGCTCGGCCGCTTTGACGCGCGCCGCGATGGGCACGATCTCCACATCCGGGTTCAGGGCATGCAAGGTGGCTGCGGCGGCGTCGACCTTGGCCGTGCCCACCGCGTCGCTGCGGTAGAGGATCTGGCGCTGCAGGTTGGTGAGGTCGACCTTGTCGGAATCGGCGAGGCTCAGCTTGCCGACGCCGGCGGCGGCGAGGTAAAGCGCAGCCGGGCAGCCGAGGCCGCCCGCGCCGATGATCAGGATGGATGCCGCGCGCAGCTTCTCCTGCCCCTCGACCCCGATCTCGTCGAGGAGGATGTGGCGGCTGTAGCGGAGAAGCTGCTGGTCGTTCAGTTCGTGGGTTTGACTTGCTGCTTCGCCGCGTCGGTCTGCGCGACCGTCGGCGACTGGCTCTTCACCGGCTCGCCCTTCAGGAAGGCGATCGCCTGCGACAGCTGGAAGTCGTCCTTGCCGCCGAAGTCGATGGGCTTGAACTCCGCGGGGGTCGGCGCCGGCACGGTGCGCACGCGGGGTGTCGCTTCCTTGGCGTCCTTTGCCGCATCCTTCTTCGCCTCGGCCTTGCCGTTCTCGAGGTGGCGCTGCAGATCGGCTTCGCGCACGCGGGTCGCGGTGTCGCTCGGATCCTCGACCACGATGTCGGGGGTGATGCCGAGCGCTTGGATCGAGCGGCCGCCCGGCGTGTAGTAACGCGCGGTGGTGAGCTTGATCGCGGTGTTGTTACCCAGCGGCATGATGGTCTGCACCGAGCCCTTGCCGAAGGTCTGCGTGCCGATGACCTTGGCGCGCTTGTGATCCTGCAGGGCGCCGGCGACGATCTCGGAGGCCGAGGCCGAGCCGCCATTCACCAGCACCACCATTGGCACGGTCTTCACCGCCGGCGGCAGCGATTTCAGCACGTCGTCGCCGCGGCGCGCGTAGTCGTCGGGCGAGGCGTAGAACTTCTTGCGCGCATCCTCGGCGCGGCCGTCGGTCGACACCACCAGGGTCTTCGCCGGCAGGAACGCCGAGCTGATCGCGACGGCGCCGTGCAGCAGGCCGCCCGGATCGCCGCGCAGATCGAGGATCAGGCCCTTCACTTGTCCCTGCTTGAAGAGGGTGTCGATGTGCTTGACCATGTTTTCGGCGGTCGCTTCCTGGAATTGCGACACGCGCACCCAGGCGTAGCCGGGCTCGATCATCTTCGACTTGACGCTCTGCACCTTGATGATCGCGCGCGTCAGCGTCACGATGATCGGCGCGGTCTCGCCTTTGCGCGTGATGGTGAGCGTGATCTGCGTATTGGGCTTGCCGCGCATGCGCTTCACGGCGTCGTTCAGCGTCATGCCCTTCACCGGCGTGTCGTCGAGCTTGATGATGAGATCGTTCGGCTTGACGCCGGCCTTGAACGCCGGGGTGTCCTCGATCGGCGAGATCACCTTGACGAAGCCGTCTTCCATGCCGACCTCGATGCCCAGGCCGCCGAACTGGCCCTGCGTGCCGACCTGCAGCTCCTTGAACGCCTCCTGGTCGAGGTAGGCCGAATGCGGATCGAGGCCGGTAAGCATGCCGTTGATCGCTTCGGTGATGAGCTTCTTGTCCTCGACCGGCTCGACGTAGTTGGTCTTGATCGCGCCGAACACTTCGGTGAACGCCCGCAGCTCCTCGATCGGCAGCGGCGCGCGGCCGGCGCGGTCGGCGATGGCCTGGAAGTTGAGGCTGATCAGCACGCCGGCAACCGCGCCGACGAGGATGAATCCGATGCTGCGAAGCTTTTGCATGTTTGGGGATCGCTTTATTTCAGCTTGACCCAGCGTAAGGGGTCAAAGGGGCGGCCTAAGTGCCGCAATTCAAAGTATAAGCCCGTTTGCTCGTGGCCACCGCTCGATCCGGTGGTCGCCAGGGGCTCGCCCGAGGCGACGGCGTCGCCCACCTGCTTCAGCAGCGACTCGGTATTCGCGTAAATCGACAGATAGTTCTCGCCGTGGTCCACGATCATCAGGTTGCCGAAGCCCCGCATCCAGTCGGCGTAGACCACTTGGCCGCGCGCCACCGCCCTGACGGGCTCACCCTCCGGCGCGCGGATGAAAACGCCCTTCGCCTCGATGCCGCTTGCTCCTCTTGGAGCACCGAACCGTCCCGCCAGTTCCCCTCGTACCGGCAGGCGCAGCTTTCCCCTGAGGCTGGAGAAAGCCTGGACTTGTGAACTTTTTTCAGGGACCGCCTCGACGCGCCCGAGGACGCGCGCCAAGCCCTCGACCAGGCGCGCAAGACGCGCCTCGTCGCCGCGCAGCACGCTGATTTGCTTCCGGCTGCGGCGAATCTCGCCGGCGGCGCGCTCGAGCACCCGCCGGCGCGCCTCGCGCTCGCGCAGGATCCTGTCGCGGTCGGCGCGGCTCGCCTGCTCCACCGAGCGCAGCCGCTCGCGCTTGACTTGCGCTTCGCGCTGCAGGCCGAGGAGCGCTTCCAGGTCGGCGCGGTAGCCGGCGATGAGCGCCGCCGCGGCGCGCGACACGTAGCCGACGTAATAGAGGCGCCGGGCGAAGTCGGCCGGATCGTCGCCGGAGAGCACCGCGCGCAGCGCCTCCGGGGCGGCGAGCGCCTGGCGCGCCAGCAGCACGCGCTCTACCGCGGCCTGGCGCTCGGCGAGCGCGCGCTCGAGGAGCTTGCGCCGCTCCGCGAGCTTCGCGATCTCCACCTGGAGTTGTCGGCTTTCCAATTGCAGCGCGGCCAGCGTGCGATTGGCGTTCGAGATCGCGCGCTCCGAGTCGCGCAGCGCATCGCGCGCTTCGCGGCGCTCGGCTTCCTTCCCGTCGAGCTCGCGCGCGAGCGATTCGATGCGGCCGCGCAGCGCGCTCAGTGCCTCCTCGCTCGGCGCCGCCTGCGCGGCGAAGGCCGCGGCGGCCAGCGCGAGCAGGAGCGCGCGCGTCAGACCTTCGCCTTGCCTTGCGCGGAGACGGCCGCGACGCGCCGTGCCACTTCCGCGGCGTCGCCGAGGTAGTAGTGCTTCGACGGGCGCAGCGCCTCGTCGAGCTCGTAGACCAGCGGGATGCCGGTGGGAATGTTGAGCCCGACGATCTCGGCGTCGCCGATGCCGTCGAGGTGCTTCACCAGCGCGCGCAGCGAATTGCCGTGCGCCGCGACCAGCACGCGGCGCCCGGCGCGCACCGCGGGCGCGATCGTCGAATTCCAGTACGGGATGACGCGCGCCACCGTGTCCTTCAGGCATTCGGTGCGCGGCACTTCGACGCCGGCGTAGCGTGGATCCTTCGCCTCGTAGCGCGGATCGTCGGCCGCGAGCGCCGGCGGCGGCACGTCGTAGCTGCGCCGCCAGACAAGCACCTGCTGCTCGCCGAACTTCGCCGCCGTCTCCGCCTTGTTCAGGCCCTGCAGGGCGCCGTAATGGCGCTCGTTCAGGCGCCAGCTCTTTTCCTCTGGCAGCCATAGGCGATCGAGCTCGTCGAGGGTGAGCCAGAGGGTGCGGATGGCGCGCTTCAGGACCGAGGTGAACGCGAGATCGAAGTCGAGGCCGGCCGCCTTGATCTGCCGCCCGCCGGCGCGCGCTTCTTCGATGCCGGCGGGCGACAGATCGACGTCGGTCCAGCCGGTGAAGCGGTTTTCGCGGTTCCACGTCGACTCGCCGTGGCGCAGCAACACAAGCTTACGCATCGCGCTCAATTATAATGTTCGGCTTCGTGGATTTCGTCCGCAATAATCTCCTGCTGTTCGTCGTGGCGCTGGTCTCCGGCGGCATGCTGCTCTGGCCGCTCGTGCGCCGCACGACGGGCGGCCCGTGGGTCAACACCACGCAGGCGACGCAGCTCATCAATCGCGACGACGCGCTGGTGATCGACGTGCGCGAGCCGGGCGAGTACGCCACCGGACATGTGCTCGGCGCCAAAAACCTGCCGCTCGCGCGCCTCGCCGCGCCCGCCGGGGAGCTCGCCAAGCGCAAGGACCGGCCGGTAATCGTCTACTGCGACGGCGGCGAGCGGTCGGCGAAAGCGATGGCGGCGCTGAAAAAGCAGGGCTACACGCGCGTGGCGAATCTTTCGGGTGGCATCGGCGCGTGGCAGCAGGCGGGACTGCCGGTGGAAAAGTAGATGCTGGCCGTGAAAGTGCTCATGTACTGCACCTCGGCCTGCCCGTTCTGCCACGCCGCCGAGCGGCTGCTGGTCGAGAAGGGTCTGCAGATCGACAAGGTGCGCGTCGATCTCGAGCCGGCGCGCCGCGCCGAGATGATGCAAAAGAGCGGCGGCCGGCGCACCGTGCCGCAGATCTGGATCGGCGAGCGCCATATCGGTGGCTGCGACGACCTGTACGACCTCGAGCGCCAGGGTGGCCTCGATCCGCTACTCAAGGGCTAAGCCATGACCGAAGCGCAACAGCCGCAACCGCAGGCGACCTTCCAGATCGAAAAAATCTACGTGAAGGACATGTCGCTCGAGATTCCGCACGCCCCCAAGGTGTTCCTCGAGCAGGTGCAGCCGCAGCTCGAGGTGCAGATCAACACCGGTGCCGAGAATTTCGCGGAGGGCTACTACGAAGTCACCGTCACGGCGACGGTGACCGCGCGCATCGGCGAGCGCACCCTGTTCCTCGCCGAGGGGCAGCAGGCCGGCATCTTCGCGCTGCGCGGCGTGCCGGCGGAGGAGCTCGGGCCGCTGCTCGGCATCGCCTGCCCGACGGTGATCTATCCGTACCTGCGCGAGACCATCTCCGACATGATCACGCGCGGCGGCTTCCCGGCGGTGATCCTCGCGCCGCTCTCCTTCGAGGCGCTCTACCTGCAGCAGCAGCAGAACGCGGCGCCGACGCAGCTCGGCCCGCGCATCGAAGTCGCGCGTAATTAATGCCGCAGCCATGACCCGGGTGGCGGTGCTCGGCGCTGGCGCCTGGGGCACCGCGATCAGCTGCGTGCTCGCAGCGCGCCTGGAGGTGACGCTGTGGGCGCGCGATGCGGCGCAGGCCGCAGCCATCGGCAGCTCGCGGCGCAACGAGCGCTACCTGCCGGGCTTCGAGCTGCCGTCCACCGTCACCGTAACCGGCGATCTGAAACCAGCCGTCAGTGGCGCGCGGCTCGCGCTCGCGGCGACGCCGGTAGCCGGACTGCGCGAGCTGTTGCAGAAGCTGGGAAGCGGGGTGCCGGTGGTCTGGCTGTGCAAAGGCTTCGAGGAAGGCACCGGCGAGCTGCCGCATCAGATCGCGGCGGCAAGCCTGGGCGACAAGGCGCGCTTTGGCGCGCTCTCGGGACCTTCGTTCGCCGAGGAAGTCGCGCGCGGCCTGCCCTGCGCGCTGACGCTCGCTTCGCGCGACGCTGCCTTCGCGCGCGAAGCGGCGGCGCTGCTGCACGGCGGGCGCATGCGCGTCTATTACAGCTCCGACCTTGTCGGCGTGGAAATCGGCGGCGCCGTGAAGAACGTGATGGCGATCGCCGCCGGGATCTCCGATGGCCTGGGCCTCGGACTTAACGCGCGCGCCGCGCTCATCACGCGCGGCCTTGCGGAAATCACGCGCCTGGGCATCGCGCTCGGTGGGCAGCCTGAGACTTTCATGGGCCTCGCGGGCGCCGGCGATCTGATCCTCACCGCGACCGGCGATCTTTCGCGCAACCGCCGCGTCGGCCTCGAGCTCGCGCGCGGCCGCTCTCTCAAGGACGTGGTTGCCAACCTCGGCCACGTCGCCGAGGGGGTGCACTCCGCCCGCGAAGTGGCCAAGCTCGCGCTGTCGCGCGGCGTGGAAATGCCGGTCACCGACGCGGTGAGCGCCGTGCTCGAGGGCCGGCTGACGCCGGCAGCGGCGGTCGAGCGCCTGATGGCGCGCGAATCGAAGATGGAGCGCTAGCTTCCTTCGAAACCGAGTTGGCGCCAGGCTTCGAACACCGCGACCGCCACGGCGTTGGAAAGATTCAGGCTGCGGCTGCCCGGCCGCATCGGCAGCCGCAGGCGCATCTGCGGCGCGAACGCCTCGAGGATTGGCGATGGCAGGCCATCGGCCTCGCGGCCGAAGACCAGCACATCGTCGCGCGCGTAGCGCACCTCGGTAAATAGCCGGGAACCGCTCGCGGCAAAGGCGAACATGCGTCGCCCGCGCATCGTGCCGGTCAGTGCGGACCAGGAGTCGTGCACGGCGACGCGCGCGTATTCGTGGTAGTCGAGCCCGGCGCGCTTGAGCTGCTTGTCGTCGAGCGAGAAGCCAAGCGGGCGCACGAGGTGCAGGCGCGCGCCGGTGTTCGCCGCGAGCCGGATGGCGTTGCCGGTATTCGGCGGGATCTCGGGATGGACCAGAACGATGTCAATCATGCGACAGGGTGCGGGCCACGACCCAGTTGACCACGTGCGTGGCGCCGGCGGCTTTCAGGGTACGCGCGATCTCGTGCAGCGTGGCGCCGGTGGTCATCACATCGTCGACCACGGCGACGCTCGCACCGATCAGCGCGCGCGTGCAGCGAAAGACGCCGCGCACGTTGCGCTGCCGTTCGGCGTAGGGCAGCTCGATCTGTGGCGGCGAGTCGCGCGTGCGCTCGCAAAGCGCGAGCTCCAGGCGGTCCTTGCGCAAATGCCGCGCGATTTCCGCCGCCTGGTTGTAGCCGCGGCTCCGGAGCCGCTGCCTGGACAAGGGAACCGGCACGACGCAATCGACGCGCCCGGCATCGAGCTTGTCGGCGAGCATTCCGGCGAGCAGCGGCGCGAGCGCCAGCTCGCCGCGGAACTTGAGCGCGTGGACCAGCGCATCGGCCGGAAAGTCGTAGGCGAGCGCGGCACGCGTCGCATCGTAGGCCGGCGATTCGCTCAGGCAGCGCCCGCAGACCAGCGCGCCCGGCGAAGGCAGTGCGCAGCGCGGGCAGAGCGGCATCGCGAGGCGCGGCAGGTCGGATTCGCAGGCGGCGCAAAGCAGCCGCCGCGCCGTGCCGCGGCACAGGAAGCAGCTGCCGCCGAACAGGAGGCTCGCCAGCTTTTCTCGCATGCTATCTTCGCCCGATGTGGACTGTAGCCCAGCTCGGGGGCGATCTCGCCGCCGGCCGCACCACGAGCCGCGAGCTGGTCGAGCAGGCGCTCGCAAAGATCGCCGCGCCGTACGGCGAAGGCGCGCGCGCGTTTCTCAAGGTTTACGCCGATAGCGCGCGTAGCGACGCCGACCACGCCGACCGGCTGAGAAAGGCGGGCGTGCGCCGCTCGCCGATCGACGGGCTGCCGGTTTCGCTCAAGGACTTGTTCGACGTCGCGGGCGACGTGACGCGCGCCGGCTCCAAGGTGCTCGCCATCGAGGCGAAGAAGGACGCGGCCGCCGTGGCGCGACTGCGCGCCGCGGGCGCCATCTTCGTCGGCCGTACCAATATGGTGGAGTTCGCCTTCGGCGGCGTCGGCCTGAATCCGCATTACGGCACGCCGCGCAATCCCTGGGATCGGCAGGCCGCGCGCGTGCCCGGCGGCTCGTCCTCGGGCGCGGCCGTGGCGCAGGCCGAAGGCATGTGCGCGATGGCGCTGGGCTCGGATACGCGCGGCTCGATCCGCGGGCCCGCCGCGCTTTGCGGCGTAGTCGGCTTCAAGCCGACCGCGGCGCGCGTGCCGCGCGCGGGAGCATTTCCGCTCTCCTACACGCTCGATTCGGTCGGACCGCTCGCCAACAGCGTAGCGTGCTGCGCGGATTACGACGCGGTGCTGAGTGGCGAAGGCGGCGAGCTCCCAGAGATGCCGGCGAAGGGGCTCAGGCTGCTGTTGCCACGATCGATAGCGCTGGACGAGCTCGATGCCCAAGTAGGCGAGGCGTTCGATCGCGCGCTGAAGAAGCTGTCGCGCGCGGGTGCCGTGATGAGCGAAGTGCCGGTACCGGCGTTCAATCGCCAGGATGAATATTTCAAGGGCGGCGGCCTCGCCGGCGCCGAGGTGGTCCACGTGCATCAGCCTTACATCGCGCGCGTTGCCGAGTACGACCCGCGCGTGGGCAAGCGCATCAGCTTCGGCGGCGCGCTGACCGGCGCCGACTACGTCGCGCTGCTGCATCTGCGCGCCGAGTTCATGCGCGAGATCGAGGCGCTCGCGGCGCCTTACGACGCGATCGTCATGCCCACGGTGCCCTGCGTCGCGCCGACCATCGCCGAGACCGAATCCTCCGACGAGAGTTACTTCCGCTGGAACTTCCGCATCATGCGCAATAACGGCCTGATCAATTTCCTCGACGGCTGCGCCGTGACGATGCCGTGCCACGAAAAGGGAGCCGCGCCGGTCGGCTTCATGGTCTGCGGCACGGCGGGCAGCGATCGCCGCATCCTCGCCGTGGCAGCCGCGGTTGAGCGAGCGCTTTCCGCCGATTGACGCGGCCGCAGCGCGCCGCCGCTTTTCGCGCGCCGCCCAGAGCTATGCCAAGGCGGCGCGCCTGGAAACCGAGGCGGGCACGCGCATGCTCGAGCGGCTCGACTACGTGAAGATCGCCCCGCAGCGCATTGTCGATGCGGGCAGCGGCCCGGGACGCGATGCGCGCGCGCTTGCCGCGCGCTACCGCGGCGCGCAGATCGTGCTGGTCGATTTCGCGCTGCCGATGCTGCCGCGGCCGGGGCTCCTCGGGCGCTGGCTCGGCGCGCCGCTGCTTTCGGTGTGCGGCGATTTCGGCCGTCTGCCGCTCGCCGCGCAGAGCGTCGAGCTGGTCTGGTGCAACATGGCGCTGCATTGGGCGAGCGATCCGCTCGCGGTATTCCGCGAGTTCGAGCGCGTGCTCGCGCCCGAAGGGCTTTTGATGTTCAGCACGCTCGGACCCGATACGCTGAAGGAGCTGCGCGCGGTCGCGGGCGCGGCGCGCGTGCACGCCTTCATCGACATGCACGACCTGGGCGACATGCTGGTCGCCGCGGGCCTCTCCGCGCCCGTCATGGACATGGAGCTGCTGACCATGGAGTACGGCAGCGGCAGCCGGCTACTGGATGACTTGCGCGCCAGCGGGCAGACCAATGCGCGCGCGGATCGCGCGCGCGGGCTCTCCGGGCGAAAATTCGGCGCGCGTTTGCGCTCGGGCCTGGGCGGTGCGTTGCGCACGACCTACGAAGTCGTCTACGGCCACGCGTGGAAGCGGCCGGCGACGGATGCCGCGGTCAAAACAGTCCGTGTTTTCAAGCGCATTCCTTGAGACCGCGCGTTGTACTGTGGTAATTTACGCGCCTCTGTGAGCACGCCGAGCCTCGAGTCTCCTTGGTGGAATGCGCGGCGCGAGTTGGCATTCCGCGAGGAGCACGGTGGCTTCAGCCTGATCCTCAAGCGGAACTGCTCGATTTCTCCGGCCGGGCTGGCGTGCGTATTCGCCGCGCTGGCGTTCGCAGTGCTGGCGATCGGGATAGGGTTCGCGCTCGCCGGGGCGTGGCTGATTCTGCCGTTCGCGGGGCTCGAGGTGCTGCTGCTCGGCGGGGCGTTCGTGCTGCAGGCGCGCCACGCGACCGACTACGAGAGGATCGAGCTCGATCGTGGCCGGCTGCGGGTGGAGGTGGCTGATGCCGAGCGGCTGGCGCGCTACGAGCTCGACGCGGATTGCGTGCGCATAGATATGAAGGGAGCGCATCTCATGCTGTGCGGGCCGCAACAGGCGCTCGAGCTGGGGCGCCATCTCGACGAGCAGGCGCGTGCCGCGTTCGCCGCCGAGCTGAAGAAGCGACTGCGGATCTAGATCGGGGAAAGAACAACATGAAGGGATCGAAGCTCCTTTCCATACCTGCCGGCCTGGCAGGCCTCGCCGCCGCGGTGAATGCGCACGCGCTCGAGTGGTACTTCCAGGCGCCGGGCTCGCAGCTCGCCCGCGAAATCGATCATCTGCACCAGTACGTGATGTGGCTGATCATCGTCATCTTCGTGGTGGTTTTCGGCTTCATGTTCTGGGCGTGCTATGCGCATCGCAAATCGAAGGGCCACGCCGCCGAGCAGTTCCACGAGAACACCACGGTCGAGATCCTCTGGACCGTGATCCCCGCGATCATCCTGATCGGCATCGCGTGGCCGGTGACCAAGGTGGTGATCGCGCAGAAGGACACCTCGGCGCCCGACATCACCGTCAAGGTGACCGGCTACCAGTGGAAATGGGGCTACGATTACATCAAGGGCGAAGGCGAGGGCATCAGCTTCGTGTCGATGCTCACCACGCCGCGCGACCAGATCGAAGGCAAGGCGCCGAAGGGCGAGCACTATCTGCTCGAGGTCGACAACGAGATGGTGGTGCCGGTAGGCAAGAAGATCCGCGTCATCACTACCGCGGCCGACGTGATCCATTCGTGGTGGGTGCCGGCCTTCGGCGCGAAGCAGGACGCGATCCCGGGCTTCCTGCGCGACCTGTGGTTCAAGCCCGAAATCACCGGCACGTTCCGCAGCCAGTGCGTCGAGCTCTGCGGCAAGGAGCACGGCTTCATGCCGATCGTGGTGCGCGTCGTGTCGCAGGAGGATTACGGCAAGTGGGTCGGCGAGCAGCAGAAGGCGCTGCTCGCGCAGCAGGACGATCCGAACAAGAAATGGGACACGCCCGATCTGCTCGCGCGCGGCGAAAAGGTCTACGGCACCAACTGCGTCGCCTGCCACCAGCCTACGGGCCGCGGCATGCCGCCGGCGTTCCCGCCGCTGGTCGGCTCGAAGCTCGTGACCGGCGCCAAGGAAGGCCACATCGACATCGTCTTGAACGGCAAGTCCGGCACGGCGATGGCGCCCTTCGGCAAGCAGCTCTCCGACACCGAGATCGCCGCCGTCATCAGCTACGAGCGCAGCACCTGGGGAAACAAGTCAGGCATCGTGCAGCCGGCGGAAGTCAAAGCGCGGCGCAAATAAAGGAATCGCTATGAGCTCTGTCGTCGACACCCACGATCACGGCCACGGGCACGATCACGCCCACGACGCTCACGACCACCATACGCCGTACGGCGGCGTCATGCGCTGGATCACCACCACCAACCACAAGGACATCGGCACGCTCTACCTGTGGTTCGCCGGCATCATGTTCTTCATCGGCGGCATGATGGCGCTGCTGATTCGCTTGGAGCTGTTCCATCCGGGTCTGCAGTTCGTCAATCCGGATTTCTACAACCAGATCGTCACCTCGCACGGCCTGATCATGATCTTCGGCGCGATCATGCCGGCGTTCGTCGGCTTCGCGAACTGGCAGATCCCGATGATGATCGGTGCGCCCGACATGGCGTTTGCGCGCCTCAACAACTGGTCGTTCTGGCTGCTGCCGTTCGCCGGCACGCTGCTGATCATGGCGTACTTCATGCCCGGGGGCGCGCCGGGGGCCGGCTGGACGCTCTATGCGCCGCTCACGGTGCAGCAGGGCATCGGCATGGACTTC